>CAZSIC010000022.1:0-38664 GCA_964606845.1 uncultured Bacteroidales bacterium | reverse complement strand
ATCGTTTTGTCTTGACTTTTTTTGTAACTTTTTTGGGTCAAGCCAAAAAAGTGGAAAAGATGAATAAAATTTCCAAAATACCATAAATCAAAAATAATAGACACTATTTTCTCTAAAATAAACCATAATTGAATCCTAAAATAAAAAATATACCTTTAAAAATACATGCGGATATTAGGAATTATCGAGACTTTGAATAACTTTGTGTTACAAAAAAAAACTTACTTAACATGCGGATTTTTCTGTGCTATAGGGCTCAGGATGACAAAATTTTATTATTTCGTTTTATCCAGAACTTTAAAAAACATCCCATCCTGATCTTCTGTAAATCCAAGTTTTTTTAGGTATCGAACGTATTTTTTACTCTTCCCGGATGCTTTTACCATATCAAAACCATCCTGGATAAAATTTTTTCTTAATCTTAAATAAATGTATCGTCCGTTTTTAAAATCGCGGTATTCGGGAATTACATAATCCAGCCCGACTCGCAGAATGTTACCATCTTCACGGTGAGCTAAAAATAATCCGGCAACCTCCATATTTCGTAATACAAAAAAACTGATGGTATTCATTTCGGATTTGTATGTAAAACCGGGAAAATATTTTTGGATTTCTTTGTGATGAAATTCTAAAAACCGTAATAGATATTTGTTATCAGCTCTAACTTCGAGTGTTTCAAAAACTTCTTTTTTACCGTAAATGGTTAAGAGATAGTAAATATCTACTACAACAATAAATCCGTTTAAAAAGCCAACGGGTAGGGCACCGATTAAGAAGCCATACAAAGAAAAAGTTGTTGCACCAATTAAATTAATCCATCTGAATTTTACGATGGAGCTCATGGTCATGGATAATGCTATGATTACAGATGCTGTATATCCAATCCATTCGAGTATGTTTATTTCCATAATTTTCAAGATTAAAGATAAAAGTGTAAAGATAAAAGTAAATTTCATGCAAATAATACTTTGTACTTTTATCTTTTGCCTTTTGTCTTATTAAGACTGCATCTTAGACCAAAGCCGAACAGATTGTTCTCTGGAGAATTCTAAAATTTCAGATTCGTTTACTGTTTGTATTTTCCGGTCTTTTACTATTATTTTTCCATTGGAAATTACATCATTGATATGATTTGAATTAATCCCAAAAATAAAATGACCTAAAAAATTATCCTGATTTATTGCAGTAGGAGAGTCGTAATCCAGAATTACCAGGTTGTTTTCTTTATCGCCATCGAATTGATTAAGAGCTATATAGTCATGCACCTTTCTGAAACGTTCATAGGCCGAAGAAAAGTCAATGTTGTCAAAACCTTGTCCAACAAAAAAAGCGGCTTTGGCACTTTGCAGCATATCGCTGTGCATACCATCTGTTCCTAACATGATATTTTTGCCTAAATTTTTTGAGTTAAAGTAGCCTACATTATTGTTCAGGTTGCTCTCCATATTTTGCGTTATAAAAGCTTTTGATTTTTTTATGATTGAACGCTCATTTTCATTCAGATGTAGGCAGTGGACGAGTATTGACCTGTATGAATTTAATAAGTCAAAATCATTTAACCGTTCAACCACTCTTTTATGATGATTTTTTTGGCAATGTTCCTGGTCGTAAATTCCTTCTGCAACATGAATGTGTACTCCGGAATTGTATTTATGCATTAAATCGGCAGCTTTTTGTATGGTATCATCACCAACGGTGAATGATGCGTGTAAACCAACCAATCCCTGATTAGATTGTAAATGATGTTCAGATTCAGCAAGTCCTTTTTCTGCTTTATCCAATCCGTCTCTGTCGGTAATTTCGTAGCACAATAAATGACTAACACCTACTTTATCAAAAGCTTTGGCAATAATTTCCAGTGAACCATTAATGTAATTTGGTGATGCATGATGGTCGATAACAAAGGTAGATCCTGCTTTAGCGCAAGCTATGGCAGTATATAAAGCACTGGCTTCAATGATTTCTTTGTCAAGCGATTTGTCTAATGTCCACCAAATGTATTGAAGGATTTCATAGAAATTTTCCGGAATTTTTTTAGGCGATCCCATTCCCTTTGCAAGTGCCGAATAAATGTGATGATGCCCGACGGCAAAGGATTTGGTAACGAATTTACCTTGGCAATCAATTACCTCTGATGCATTTGAGTTTTTATCATTTGTAAAACTTATTTTCCCGTTTAAACCTTCTTCCACAAGAATGTTTGTGTTCTTAAATGCTAAGGTTTTCCAATCGATGTATGTTGCGTTTTTTAGTAGGATCATAATTTATTTTATAAAAAAGTAGACTAAACAAAAAATTTTACTGCAAATGTCTACACTTCGACAAGCTCAGTGTGACATTTATTAAATGATGTTGTCATATTGAGCCTGTCGAAATATAAACATCATTTAAGCTTTAGATAGTTTATATTTTGTTTTATTTATATTTAATCCTTCGTAAACAGGAATCTTTTAATCTCTCATTAAAGGTAATTTATACCTACGTACTCCATCAAACTTGGTTAAAGCATTGGCTACAGCAGCTGCTGTGGGTACAAGCCCGATTTCACCAATTCCTTTAGCTCCATATGGCCCAACAGGGTCTTTCACTTCAATCATGCGTACATCAATTTCCGGCGTTTCGTGAGCCCTCAGAATTTTAAGGTCTTTCATTTTGTCACTGATTAAAAATCCGTCTTTCATGGGTAAATTTTCGGTTAAAGCATAACCCAGGCCCATGTGCACTCCGCCTTCTACCTGGCCTTCGAAAAGCATCGGGTTCATTATTTTCCCGCCATCGTGGGCAGCAATCATTTTTTTTATTTTTCCATCATCATTTAAAATACAAACCTGTGCTGCATAACCATATGAATAATGCGTCACCTGTTCATCAACTTCAGTGCCCGGTTTGGTAGTCCAATCACAAACAAATTGTCCTTTATAAGATTTTCCGGTTAATTCTTTTAATGATTTTGTTTTTAAATCTTTTTTTAATGCTTTGGCTGCATTCATAACGGCTAAACCAACCAGTGCTGTTGCTCGAGATGAGGTTGTCATACCTGTTTTGATTTGTGCATCAGTATTTACAATTACCTCAATAATATCAGGCGAAACGGATGTTTCCTGACATAATGTTTGTAACGCCATATTATGTACGCCCTGACCCATTTCTGTCCATCCATGTTGTAAACGGATATGATTTTCAGCAATAACTTCTATGATTACTTTCGATTCATCAACCATTCCGTTACCAACCCCCGAATTTTTAATGGCGCAAGCCAGTCCAGCATATTTTGCTTTATTAAAATCTTCTTTCACTGCATCCAGGCAAGCACGAATTCCTACACCAAAAACTTTTTGTCCCGTAGATGTTTTAAGCCCGTCTACCAGTGCATTGTCATACCTGAATTGCCACCTGTCGAAACCAACCTGGGTGCAAATATCATCAATACAACTTTCCAGGGCAAAGCAAACCTGGTTGGCGCCAAATCCGCGCATGGCACCACAGGGAATATTATTGGTATACACCGTTTTGGCTTCTATATCAATGTCCGGAATAAAATAACCTCCGGATGCATGGCCGGCCACTCTTTCTAAAACTTTCATTCCAACCGAAGCATAAGCTCCGGTATCGCCCACAGCTCGTAATTTTAAGGCAGTAAGTTTACCGTTCTCATCAGCGCCCAGCTCTATATCCATAAATACAGGATGACGCTTTGGATGCAGGCGTATCGATTCTTCTCTCGTTAAGCTTAATTTTACAGGTTTTTGCATGAGCCAGGCAAATAATGATGTATGTCCCTGGATACTTAAATCTTCTTTGCCGCCAAATCCACCACCATTGGGAACAAGGGTAACATGCACTTTTTCTTCGGGCAGCCCCAGTATCATTGCTACTTGCCGCCGGTCTTCATAAACACCCTGACTCTGGCTAAACAATTTTAATCCGCCTTTCCCATCAGGTTCTGCTACTGCAGCTTCTTTTTCTAAAAAAGCATGTTCTACCCGCTGGGTTTCATACCTTCCTTTAGAAATATATTTTGATTTTTTTAAAGCATTTTTTGCATCACCAATGGTGAACTGTGTAGTATCAAAATGATTGGGGCGTTCATTATGAACTTGCCGCCCATCAATAGCTTTGAAAACATCCGTTACAGGCTCATAAATTTCATATTCGACTTTAATTTTTTGAACGGCCTTGCGCGCAATTTCTTCGGAATCAGCAACGACTCCTGCAATAACATCACCAATGTAATGGGTTGTTTCTTTTTCGGCAATCATTACACTCCAGTCCTGGAGTATTAAACCAACTTTTTTTTCGCCAGGGATATCCTTTGCCGTAAAAATATGATGAACTCCTTCTGTTTTTTTTGCTTCTGAGGTATCAATTTTTAAAATTTTAGCTTTTGGATGATCGCTGAATTTCAGAGCAGCAAACAGCATCCCGTCAAGGAAAATATCATCCACAAAATTACGCTCGCCCAGAGCGGTTTTAAGGGCATCATATTTTGGATGGGCAATACCTACTTTCCCTGTGGTTTTTGTTATCTCAAGTTGCTTTTTGGAGCGAATTGTTTCTCCGGCATAACTAATGGCATGTTCAATTTTTTTATATCCGGTACACCGGCAAATATGTGGTTTTATGGCTTTTTGAATTTCGTCGATTGTGGGATTCGGATTATTTTGCAAAAGAATTTTTGTGCGGCTAATAAAGCCTGGCGTACAAAAACCACATTGAACAGCTCCTTTATTAACAAAAGCTTTGGCAATAGTATCTTTTACATCATCAGGGAATCCTTCGGGAGTAAATATCTCAGCACCATCAAGTTTACCCATTTTTGTTACGCAAGCCAGTTTGGCTTTTCCGTTAATTTCTACTGTGCAAGCACCGCATGTTGCTTGTCCTGAGCATCCATCTTTAATTGAAGTGATTCGCTTTTCGTTGCGTAAGTATTTTAATAATGATTTGTCGGGATCACCCTTGTAGGTCTCTTGTACTCCGTTTAAGGTAAAAGTTATCATGATAACATATTTTTCAGATTTTTGATGTTGGGATCGATAGATTCTGGCATTTTAAGCATGGATTGAACAGCATCAAGGTCTTTCAATCCACTTCCGGTTAAAAGTACAACATTTTTAGAGTTGTTGTCAAGTTTGCGATTGCGATAAAAATTTAATAAACCTGCAAAACCGGTTGCAGCAGCAGGCTCTGCAAATAAACCCGTATTTTTAGATAGGATAGAAGAAGCTTCAAGTATTGATTGATCAGAAACCGTAAGGTATTCGCCATGATATTTTTGAATAAAATATTTTACCATATTAAAGTTACGTGGAATATCTACTGATATGGAATCGGCAAGGGTATCGCTCTTTTTGATTTCAAAATTTTTATTCTCCAGGTTTCTGGTTAAATTGTCGCTGCTATCAGATTGAACGGCAACAATGGTTGGAATTTTTTGAATGATATCTAGTTTTAGTAAATCTTCAAATCCTTTATAAACACCAGAGATAATCACGCCATCACCCACAGGGATAAAAATTCTGTCGGGAATTGTTTGATTGAGCTGATCGAAAATTTCGAATGAAACCGTTTTTTTTCCTTCAATGGTTAGTGGATTGTAAGCCGTATTCCTGTTATACCAGCCAAACGCTTCGGTTGCTTTAATGCTTAATTCAAATGCATGATCGTATGTTCCCTTAACGGGAATTATAGTAGCCCCATACATTAGAATTTGTGTGAGTTTTGCTAGTGGTGCATTTTCGGGTACCATGATCACAGCTTTTTGATTTTGTGCAGCACAAATACCGGCTAATGAAGAACCCGCATTCCCGGTTGAAGCAGTAACAATAGTGGTTAAATTATTTTCTTTAGCGTATGCAGAAACAACCGCCGATGCCCGGTCTTTAAATGAAAAGGTAGGATTTTGTGAATCATCTTTTAAAAATAACTGAAAAGGTAATTTATTCTGCTCCAATTCATTGAGTTCATATAAAGGAGTATTTCCCACTTTTAGCCTGGGTAGACTTGTAATGTTTTTAATGGGTAAAACCTGAAGGAAATTCTCCTTTTTTAAACCATTAAATAGAATATTTTTCCCTGTTTTTTTAAAAAAGTTATAAACAATTCTGAGCACTCCTTTGGGAGGGCATAAATCGTTATTTTCCTTGCTACATTTGGGACAAAGGTATTTTGTTTCAGATGCATTATATTGTTTTCCACAATCAATACATTCATAATAGAATTTTTCAGTAGTATTTTTTTGTATCATAGAATTTTAAACTACTGCGAATTTACTATTTTTGTTTAATATCAACTGTCTTAATCATTTTTTTATTTTAAAGGTGTCTGCAGTGTTTTTTAAGGTTTGGTATACCTGCTATTTAAATTTTGTATTTAGTTAATTCAGGTAATAATTATAAAACTACTAGCAGATACCTTTTTACAATACTTTCAATAGTCCTGTTTTTTCATTGAAATCATTAATTAATTCATCCCATTTTTGGACCTGGTTAAATTGTTTTATCCAGATTTCTCGATCGTTCCATAACTGATTCAGGTCATCAACTTTTTTTCCCTGCTGTTCAATCCAGGTAAAATATTTTAGGTTGTGGATTGCTTTTTTGTCGTAGTAACTTAGTTCTTTGGTATAATCAATAGTGCAGCCATATATACACTTTTCAAAATCTTTTGCAGCTTGCAACTGATCATAATTACCACGTTCTGTTTTTAACTCATCGATTCTTGATTGATACATATCGGCAGAGTCTGTGGCAACCGAAATTATGATATCATCATCAGTCATTTCGTAATATTTAGCTGTTTTAATGGCCGATAACATGTTGCCAATTCCTGATATTCCAATTAAATGCAAATTATCAATCACTTCCTGTTCAATACCCATTGACTTTAAATACAGATGGCCTTCTTTGTCGTTAAATAAACGGAGGATACGCATACAGTCTTCGTCGTCGATTGCAGTAACCATATCGGTATTTTTAACATTATGAATCCACGGAACATGTTTGTCGCCGATACCTTCAATTCTGTGGCCGCCAAAACCGTTCATTAAAAGTGTTGGGCATTGCAATGCTTCAGAAGCTACTACTTTGATTTCAGGATAAAGCGTTCGCAGATAATCTCCGGCAGCAATTGTTCCTGCCGATCCGGTAGCTGAAACATAAGCTGCAAGATTTGAATTTTTGGATTTTAATTCATTGTAAACTTCCTCAATAGCATTTCCGGTAATATTGTAATGCCAAACTGCATTTCCAAATTCATCAAATTGGTTAAATATAATGCAATCAGGACGTGTTCTTCGTATTTCCCAACACTTATCATATATTTCTTTTACATTTGATTCACAACCGGGTGTGGCGATAACTTCAGAACCAATTTCGTTTTTAAGCCAGCTAAATCTTTCCTGGCTCATTTCTTCGGGTAAAATGGCTATGGATTCAGTACCCATTAATTTAGAATCGAATGCACCTCCTCGACAATAGTTTCCCGTTGATGGCCAAACAGCTTTGTGATAGGTAGGATCGTACTGGCCAGTTGTAATTCTTGGTGCAAGGCATCCATAAGCAGCGCCAACTTTGTGTGCACCGGTAGGAAACCATTTTCCTATAAGTAGTACAATTCGTGCATTAACACCTGTAATTTTTTTTGGAAGTTCGATGTAGTTTACTTTACCATATAATCCACCCTCCATGCCGTCAGGCAAGCTTTTTTCTTTGGGCTCATTTTTCCATGTTATTCTGAAAAGATTTAAAGGATTAATTTCCCACAAACCAACATTCTTGAGTTTTTCTTTTATCTTCTCTGGGATTAGATCAGGATTTTTCTGTTGCTCAAAAGTTGGAAGTATGATATTTTTCTCCTTAAATCTTTTGATTGCATTATTTAATGCTACTTTATCGGTTACTTTATCAATTATTTGTATCATTATTCTCGGATTAATTTGCTTTGCAATGTACTAAAAATACAAATATATTCTTTAATATAAAAAATATATGGTATAAATTACTATTTTATTAAAATATAAAAGAAATATATTATATTTGTATTTTATATTTTTATAATTAATAGAAAATAAAACTGCCTATGAAACCTCTTGACGATATCGATAAAAAAATATTGAATATTTTACAAACCAACAGCCGTGTTACGATTCGAGAATTATCGGAACAACTGCATTTATCTACAACTCCTATTCATGAAAGAATTAAGAAGCTTGAAAAGGGTGGCTATATAAAAGAATATATTACTTTAGTGGATCATAAAAAGATTGGGAAGAAACTTATTGTATATATCTCTGTTTCTTTGAACAAGCATACAAAAGAGGCAATAGATGAATTCGAGCAACAGATTAATAAAATGGAAGAGGTAATGGAAGCTTATTATATTTCTGGTAGCTCTGATTTTCTCTTAAAGGTTTTTTGTAATGATATGGATGATTTTCATCAATTTGTAACCAATAAATTTTCGGTTATTGGCAATATTAGCCAGTTCTATAGTTCTTTTGTGATGTCTGAATCGAAATTAAAGCGGAATTTTCAATTATAATATTTTTGGATGATTTTTTGTAATAGTTGTTCATTAAATATAAAAAACCAGGCAGGATATGAATACTCCTAACTGGTTTTAACCTGCTATTTAAATCTACTTAATAATTTGGTCCTGTGCATATTTTAGGCCACTTTGAATAAACTCTTTGGTGATTTGGCCTGTTGGATCTTCTGTTTCATAAATTCGTTCTGGTATATTTAGATTTTCGAATTTAAAACCTTCACGAACTTTAAACTTATATTTACTTAGATGAATTTGCCTTCCCAATTCATGCAGTTGTTTATCATCCAGATCAAAACCCACCAGTTTAAGTCCCTGGCTTACCAGTTTTAAATCATAAATACCTCTTGCAAAAAAGCATACTGCAATACTGGAAAGAATTTGTCGTGTAGCTTCTTCATCCAATAATTTATCTACAACGTTTTCAGGAGCCAGCGTACTATCGAGTAATTCTTTTTGGTCAATAGAATAACCTGCATTATCTAAATGGCTGTGTCTTGCTCCCAGTAAAAATCCTAAATATGCTGCCGGTCCGGTATGATACCCCGGCGCTTCATTTTTACCAAACTGCATGGCAAATTCTTTGCCTCCGTATTGGGCGGCAGCAAAATCGACTCCTTTGGCACAGGCTTTGAGAAATTCAGTTTTTGGATGAGTAATTTTATCCACCAATTGGATATATGCATCAGCATCGCCCCATTTAACTTCTACTTCTTCAATATCGGCTCCAGAAATCTTACTGCGTTCATACATTTCAGTAATCCAGGCCAGAATAACACCCATACTCATGGCGTCAACTCCAGTTTCTTCTACCTTATCAATTAATTTCAGCATTTCTGTTGGATCATAAATCCCAACCATAGTACCTAATGCGTATATTAATTCATAATCATATCCCACGGGAGAAGTTTTGAAAAAATATGGGTCATCTTCGTAAGGCTCTCGCAAATAGGCTAAATGTATACATGCTACCGGACAATGTGCGCATGCAACTCTTCGGGCAAGGTGATTTTTAGCCATTGCTTCACCTGTTATCGGCTCTATCGATTCTGTATGACTTTCTTGAAAATTTTTTACAGGTAGGCCTTTTAGGGTGTTTAATGATTTTATATTGGCTGGTGTACCCAGATCATGATATTTTTTCATAAGCGGCGAATCTGTTGCTGCTTTATAAATATCATTATATAATTTTCTGTATTCTTTTTTATTGTTTACTTCAATCATCCGTTTACCTGAAACAACAAGGCCTTTTAATTTTTTACTTCCAAAAACAGCACCCAAGCCTAATCTTCCAAAATGGCGGTAAGTCTCAGTAGTAACATTGGAGTAGGTAACAAGATTTTCACCTGCCTGCCCAATTCTGAATATAGCTCTAAGTCCCTCACCTTTTTCATTTTGTCTTATTACGCGTGCAGGTATTGAACCATCTTTCATTCCCCATAATGTTTCGGCATTTTTAAAAGATACTTTGCCTTCGCGAATCGAAAGATAAACAGGTATTTCGCTGGATCCTTTAATTACAATGGCACCATATCCGGCCATTCTGATAGCAATGGCACTTCTACCACCTGCATGACTTTCTCCCAGATCACCTGTGTGAGGAGATTTAAACATAGCACAGGTTTTTGAGGCTAAAGGAAATACACCGGTTAAAGGCCCTACAGCAAAAATAATAGGGTTTTCCGGATCCAAAGGATCAATTCCTTTAGGGCATTCTTCCATTAATAATTGAGTGGCTACTCCTGTACCACCCAAATATTTTTCAAAAAGTTCTCTTCGATCTTCGACCCAAAATTTCTTTTTGGTAAGATCAATATATAACACATTTGATAAAGTATCATTTTTATTCATGGCTAACTTCCTTTTCATCTTTGATTAATTCTAAAACATCGTAAGGGCAGTAATCGGCACAATGCCCGCATTGAATACAAATCACAGGTTTATTTTGCTCTTCGTTCCAAAAAACGGCATCGATAATACAGGCCTCTTTACACAGTCCACAACCTATACATTTGGATGATTTTAAACGTACACCACCATTTTTTTGAGGGACTAAAGCCCCTGTTGGGCAAACGCTTGCACAGGGAGGATTTTTGCAAGAACGGCAAACAATAACGGTATAGCCTCTGGAAATTCCACCTGTGGAACGAACACCAATACAGGTGTTTGAAAGTCCGGCATCACCGCTGCGCCTCGAGCATGCAAACATACAACTCTGGCAACCAACACATCGCATGGCATCTTTTACGGATAATTTCATAATTTCACTGTTTTTATGATTCTAAAATAAGCCACTAAATAATGAATAAATTTCCAATAAATCTCTAAAAGATTCAAGGATTTATGAATAAAACACATGTTAAATAAAATTTTTTTTTCTCTGTTTCTCCGTTTTATTTATTTAAAACGTTTGCGGAAATTTATAGAGTTTATTTCTAGTTATTAAAAAATATTGAATCATTGAGTGGATTTAAACAGTTATCGCCCTTTATTAAATTTTTTAACTTAATTATTTTAAAATATATAGCATATTTCTTACTTTTATCTAAAATGAAAAATATCATGCAACTAAACCTGATAGAAAAATTTTTAATTATGGCATTAGATGCCAAAAAAGGAAAATTTATCATTGATAGTTTATCATTACACTATGGCCTTGCAGGAGCTATTTTGCTTGAACTATCGGAAATGTATAAAATTGATATTAAAAATAAACGATTGGAATTGATTGATGATAAATTGACCAATGATGAGGTTATTAATGCTTCGATGAAAATTATTAAAAAATTGAAAAGAAAAAGAACGGCTAAATATTGGGTGAATAAAATTGGCAATAGTGCTTCAAGATATAAAAAGCAGATTTTAAGAAATTTGTATAGCAAGAATATTCTGACCATTAACAAAAAATCTTACTTTTTTGGCCTTTTCAATTTTTATTCTTACCCGCTTTTAGACCGCAAATATAAAGATGATATTGCAAATCATTTATTGGGTATTGCAATTGATAAAAAAGATGCTGATTTAGAGAGTTTATTGTTGCTAAGTTTACTGAATAGCTGTAAATTAAGCCGTACGCTTTTTTCCAATAAAAAAGAATTCAGGGCAGCAAATAAACGTATTAAAGAACTTTCTAAAGATGTAGAAATAAGTGATGCTGTGCGCAAAACATTAAAAGAAATACAAACAGCAGTTTTAGTGGCCACAACATCCGCATTTTTAGCTGCTACCTCTTCATCGACTTAATGCTATTTTTAAAATAGATTCCAAGGGTGATAGCTGCCAGGATAAAAAAGATGATTCCCGATAGCAGCAAAGCTGCTTGTAAACTAAAAGTGTCGGTATACCAACCAACAAAGGGGCCAATAATGGCAAAAAATATCCGGATCACAAAGTTTCTTACAGATAATACAGTAGCCCGGATATTTGAATCGCATAATTTATTAATATAATCTTTTAATACCGGTGTAGCTACTCCCCGCACAAAATAAAAGATAAATAAAACTCCTATTCCCCATAGTGCATGAATCCTACTAACAGCAATATATCCTGCAGGTATTAGGATTGTAATCCATAGCATGGTTTTGGTTTGTTTTAATTTGTATTCGATTTTATGAGCAAATATTGCACTTACACCAACGGTTAAATTTAGCATGGTCCAGAATATACCGAAAAGGGCAACAGGCAAGGCTACCATTTCGAAGTAGGGCTGAACAAACCAAGCCATGGTTAATGTAGAAGCTCCTATTACCGATGAAAATATAATATTCCACTTCAACTCCTTATGATCATAAAGCGCATATTTAACTATTTTTAAAATATCATTAAATTTAAGTTTAATAACTTCCCTGTGTTTTCGAGGTTCAATGAGTAAAATGGCTGCCGGAATTCCGATAAAAGCTACCAGGGTTTGTGCATAATAGGGGTAGCGTAAACTAATGCCTGCCAGTAAACCACCTAAAACTCCCGCAACAGCTTCGGCAAAGTTTCCAATAGAAACCATCCTGCCTTCAAATTTGATGTATTGGTCTTTTTTTCCTGATTCCTGAAGTGTATCATAAAGCATGGCAGAATCGGCTCCTGAGATTAAACTTTGGCCAATACCTAATACAATTTCTGCAATTAAAAATCCGGCAAATCCATAAGAGAAACTGTAGGTTAAAAATCCTAAAAAACCCATAATGGTTCCGATAACAAGTGTATATTTTCTACCTAAAGCATCAGCAAAATAACCTGAGGGAATTTCTAATACAACAATTGACACCGAATAAATAGCCTGCAAAAGAAAAACATGCCGCATTTCAAGCCCGTTATCTTCATAAAAAAGAACAACAATAGGCATAAATAGCATAAACCATTTGGCAATCTTAATGATATATAATTTAAATATATTACTATTTAATTTATGCTGCATGAGGATTTATTTAAAAAATGCAAAAATAAATGCAAATTATTGATTACAAAATTTATTAGATGATTATTTACATCAACCTTTTTTTATAGACAAAAATCCAAAGCATTATAATATCAAACTATGTTGTAATTATTCTAAATTTGTTAAACAATAGAAAAAGTTTTATTTTAAAAAATGAGAAGAGAACCTTTTGATAAATCCAAAATTATTGAAGGCCGAGTCTGGCTTATGATTAAAGATCATATCGAGACAATTTTAATTTATTCTGAAAAATACCTGGCTATTAAAGATTTTAATGAAATTGGGCAGTATACTTTCAATGATTTAGAAGGCTATGAAAACTTTGCACAGCAAGTATTCCCGGGAGACATTTTAATTGCCGGAGAAAATTTTGGTTGTGGCCCTTTTAATCAACATGCAATTGATTGTTTTGTTTCATTGGGAATACAAGCTATTATTGCAAAATCTTTTTGTGAAACTTATGAAAAGCAAGCTGTTAAAGCAGGATTCCCTGTAATGACTTATGTAGATTTGGATAATCTAAGATTAGAAAATTGGGACAAAATACGTGTTAATTTTGTTAAAGGCATTATTACAAATTTACGAAACAACAGAACAACACAGATCAATCCTTTTTCGGATCAGCAAATGGAGATTTATTTGCTGGGAGGAGATTTTTAAATTTATCGATTTATTGTACTTAAAAAAGCAAAAGCCACTTCAGTTGAAGCGGCTTTCGTGATCCCGCCAGGATTCGAACCTGGGACCCACAGCTTAGAAGGCTGTTGCTCTATCCAACTGAGCTACGAGACCATTTTATATTTAAAGAACTCCATATTAAATAAGCTAAGAACCACATTGGTTAACAGCGATGCAAAAATATAAAAATATCTTAAATCAAAAAAAAATAAGAGTAATAATTGCATTAAAACCAAATCCATTTTTTATTTACTTGTTGATAAAATCAATATTATTTGATATCTTGCTAGGGTAAAATATAATTATTAACTTCTAAACCCTTATTTATGACGAATATTCTACTTAAATATTTGGAAGAACGACATAAAAGCACTCAAAAAGTTGAAAAACCTAAAAGTATAGGCCCTGTAATTACGATTTCCCGAGATTTTGGTCTACCTGCTAATTTATGTGCTACAGACCTTGCTGAGTTATTAACTAAGATGGAAGGGGGCGATAATGATCCCTGGAGAGTAATTAGTAAGGAGATATTAGATGAATCTGCTAAAGAGTTGGGATTAACCCCTGAAAAAATTGAGTATATTTTTAAGTTTGAGAAAAGAACTGCAATAGATGAAATTTTAGAAGCTTTTTCGAGCAAATATTACAAAAGTGAACGAAAAATAAGAAAAACCATTAGTGAAGTAATCCATTCCTTTGGTGAGCGAGGAAGGGTGATTATTGTGGGTAGGGCAGGTGCTACTATTTTACAGGATATCCGGAATGCATTGCATGTAAAACTTATTGCCCCACTCGATTATAGAATTGAAGGGGTTAGTCGCAGGCATAAAGTATCACACAATGAGGCCAAAAAGCTTACACTTGATATGGATAAAAAAAGAGCCATGTTAAGAAAAGATTTTGCAGGAAAAAGAATTTCTGATGTTGATTACGATTTGATCTTTAATTGTGAAACGATAAGTTGTGAGGAATTAGTGCAGCTTATAGCTAAAACAGCCGAAATGAGAAAAATGGTGTAAGTATTAAAACCAAATAATATAAAAAAGTAAGTCCGGTTTTTAGGCCGGACTTTTTTTATCTATGCAAAAATTAGGCAAATATAAACCAGAGTGAGTTAAATGGTTTGCATAGATGGCAATTGAAAAAAGAAAGCCGCTAGTGCAGCTTTCTTTTTCGTGGATTACTTTTTAATAATTTGTTTAGTCATTGGCTCTTTTTCATCTTCTACAGAAATAATGTAAGAACCAGATGGCAATTCAGAAATATCAATTTCTTTTTCTTTTCCATCAATATCAACTACTTTAACAAGCGAGCCTAGCATGTTGTAAATGCTTATGGTTCCTACTCTTGTGCCGTTTTCTACAGATACTGTAATATTATCAATAGCTGGGTTAGGATATACATCAATACCAGTTGGCATTTCGTTTCCTAATTCTTCAGATCCGAATGAGTAAGATGCAAATGAACTAGAACCAGCTTCTAATACATTAACTGTATAATCTTCTACTTCACCATAGCTAAATGTTTCGCAAGGATCTGCTGCAGAGTTATATTTCATTGTAACTCTCATTCGTGTTGTTCCAAGCTTAGCATCAGAAGGCACAGTGAATGTAGCAGAAAGTTTGTCAGCACTACTTGATGATCCGTAAACCATGCGTTCATCTGATTCGAATGTACCGTTTTGGTCCCAGTCGATCCATACATGCCAGTACTCGGTGTAACTACTGCTTCTGAATCCACAGCTAAAATAAATTGTTTGCTGTTCTCCACGATTTACAGAGGCTGTTAAGTTAGTGAAATCTGCATAGCCATTGTTTTTGCCCGTTGCATTATTTATTTCGTTTAATTCAACAAGGTCAATCCATTCATAATTTACATTGTTCCCTTTTGAACTGCAATAAGTTAACTGCTCATCATTAGTTGTAACATTTAATGTGCTGCTTGCTGCAGAAACATTACCGGCAGCATCTTTAGCTTTAACATAGTAAGCATAAGTTGTAGCTGCACTTAAACCTGTTACATTATATGAAGTATTTGCTGTTGATGCTAAATAAGAACCATCCTGGTAGATATCATATTCTGTTACACCAACATTGTCTGATGAAGCATTCCAGCTTAATGTAAACGAGTTGTTTGTAATGCTTGAAGATGCTAATCCTGTTGGAGCGGTTGGCGCTTCAGTATCAGGAACTGATTCTTCGAAGTTTACAGTATAATCTTCAACTTCACCATAGCTGAATGTTTCACAAGCTGTTTGAGCAGCATTGTACTTCATCGATACTCGCATGCGAGTTGTTCCGTTTGCTGATGATGGAATGTCGATAGTTCCGTTAACTGTTGATTTACTTAACGAACCGGCATCAAAAGCTAACTCATCGCTGGTAAATTCTTTATCATTATTATAATCGATCCAGATTTTCCAGTACTCGTTGTAAGTAGAACCACTAAATCCGGGAACTAATGAAATATCAACTGAAGTTCCTGCTTCGAGCGTAATTACTTCGCTTGTAAAGTCAGTATAACCTGCAGCTCCTGATGAGTTACTGTAAGTCCCAATATGAACTTCGGCAATCCATTCGTAAGATGAATTATTACCTTTAGACTCGCAGTATTCTGCAACTACATCGCTGGTTGTAACAGAAATAGTGTTACTTGCAGAAGAAACATTACCTGCAGCATCTTTTGCTTTCACATAAAATTCATATGTGGTTGATGCGCTTAATCCTGAAACAGTATAATTTGTTGATGATGTATTTGAAAGGAAAGAACCGTCTTTATAAATATCATATCCTGTAACACCAACATTATCAGTAGAAGCTGTCCAGCTTAAATCAACCGAATTTTCTGTAACATTCGATGATGATAAGTTTGAAGGAGCCGTTGGCGCTTCAGTATCAGGTGGTGTATCAGTAGTAACATCTAAGGTATTACTTGCTGCAGATACATTTCCTGCTGCATCTTTTGCTTTTACATAATATGCATATGTTGTTGATGCACTTAGTCCTGTAACATCATAACTTGTATTAGCTGTTGAAGCAAGGAACGAACCATCTTGATAGATATCGTATCCGGTAACTCCAACATTATCAGTAGAAGCATTCCAGCTTAATGTAAATGAAGTTTCTGTTACGTTCGATGCTGATAAATTACTAGGTGCAGTAGGAGCTTCTGTATCTTCTCCCGATTCTGTAATCACAACAGTATAGTCTTCAACTTCGCCATAATCAAATGTTTCACAGGCTGTTTGTGCAGCATTGTATTTCATCGATACACGCATACGTGTGGTAATTGGAGCAGTTCCTTCAGGAACACTCATTGTTCCTGTAACTTCTGTCTTACTTAATGATCCTGCATCGAAAACCAATTCGTTAGCATCATCAAAATCTCCATCACCATTTAGGTCGATCCAGATTTTCCAGTACTCATTGTAGCTTGAACTGGCAAATCCCGGAGTTAGTGAAACAGCATAATCTGTTCCCGGCTCCATTTCAATGGTAAGGTTTGTAAAGTCAGTATATCCAGCAGCATCAGATGGATTATTGAACGAACCAATTTCTACTCCTGCAATCCATTCATAGCTGTAATTATTTCCTTTCGATTCGCAATAGCTTACAATAAACTCTGTAGTTGTGAATGTTTCTATTGCAGAGTAAGAGCTTGTTCCATAAGAATTTTTTGCTCTAACCTGCCATTCATAAGCAGTTTCTTCTGTAAGATTAGTTGCGTTGTAGCTAGTACCACTAACATTATAGGTTGACCATGATCCACCCTGTACGCGAAGTTGTACATCATAAGATGTTGCTCCTGTTTCCGAACTCCAGCTAAGTGTGGCACTATTGTCAGTAATGTTTGTTGTGGTTAATCCGGTTGGTGTTGATGGCGGTTCGGTTGTGAACAAGCCTTGCAACGCCTGAAGCGCTAAATCTGCATTTAATCTACCAGAGCCTAGTTGTCCAATATAATCTGGATTTAATGCGTAATGGTCATCAACATTGTTTTTTAAGAGATCTGCTACTTGTGAGTTAGTTAAAGTAACGCCATTACGTATTGCATTTGAAATAAGTAGTGCAGCAACACCCGATACATGTGGACATGCCATGGATGTTCCCTGGTAAAAGCCATAGCTGCTACCCGAAAGTGTACTTAAAATTCCTTTTGGGTCGTTTGATGCACTCTGCTCTCCACCCGGTGCTGAAATATCAACCCAATCACCATAATTTGAGTAATAACTTCTTACATCTTTATTATTTGTTGCGGCAACAGCAAAAGCTCCTGAGTAGCATCCTGGGTACCAATCTCCGGTTGCATCGTCATTACCTGCTGCGAAAATAGTAATACCACCATCTAAAACATCGCCACCACCGTTGGCATTAAAATAATCGATAGCATCAAGCGTAGCCTGATCATAAACACCTTCGCTTGTATATCCCCAGCTGTTTTGTGAAATAGCAGCTCCGTTATCGGCAGCATAAATTGGAGCCTGGTCGAAACCTCCAGAACTATTACTGGTAAACACCTGGCAGGACATTAATCGAACACCATCGTTAGAACCCGAACCACCAGCAACACCAGCAACACCTGTGCCATTGTTGTTAACACCAGCTACAGTACCAGCTACGTGTGTTCCATGATCTTCGGCTGAAATACTGGATGAGTTTGTAACGAAATTGTAACCAAGTTCCGACCACATATTACCTGCAAGGTCTGGATGGTTGGTTTGAATACCACCATCAACAACTGCAACAATTACAGAGGAAAGACCTTTTTCTATTTCCCATGCTTCGGGTAAATCAATATCTTTATCTACAGTTCCACCCTCTTGTCCGGTATTATGATAATGCCATTGTTCATCATAACGTGGATCGTTGGGTGTCCATTTGGAATCTTTAGTTTCAGTGGTTTTTTCTTCTTTTGGAGTTACATTACTTATTAATCTCTTTTTGTAAACTGGTTCTGCAATTTCTACTTCATCTAAAGATGAGTACATCTTAACCATTTCTATTACATCAGATTTAGAGTTTACTTCAACATTAAACCATAAGTGAAATCCCCATGCTTTATGTTTTTCACGGTTGTTGGCCGATTTTGCAGATTTTTCATATAATCCGCTTAATAACGGAGTATACTTATTTGCTCCAAACTTTTGGTTTAGGTCATCAATCGACTTGATCCCTGTTACAACAAATCCACTTTTTTCGGATTGGTGAATTACATCCGGAATTGCTTTTTCCATTCCGGGTTTAAATTTGATTTGAATTTTGCCTGCTTCGTAAGCATCAGGTGATACTTCTTCCAGCTTAATAGGAGGCCTTTCGCCTTTAATCACATTAATTTGCGAAAAAGCAACAGATGTGCTCAATGCAAAAATCAACATAAGTAAAAAATTCTTCATAAATAAATTAAGTTTAGGTTAAATAATAATTAAGTTTTCGTAGTTTCGAGCCGAAATATATAATAATAATCATTACACAAATTTATGTATCGACAAACAACAACTTGCTACCCACAGAAAGTAAGTTTTAACCGTTTCAGTAATTTGTGATATGATATGACTTATTATAAAAAAAATAAAAATATTTTTTATGTTTGTAAATATAAGCTGTTGATATAATGTCCTTTATTGACTGTATTTGTGGTTTTTCTTTTTATGCATTAAATATTTATTAAACGTATAATTAAAATTAACATCTAAAGATTAAATTAACAATTAACTTAAATTATTTCTTATGATTAAAAAAGTATTACAATTAACAACTGTATTTTTATTTGTTTCTATGCTATCTGCATTTAGCCAGGATGAAACAAAAAAAGCAAATGGATATGAATTTGAAATTATTAAAGAGTTGAAAAACACTCCTGTCAAAAATCAATTTCGTTCAGGCACTTGCTGGAGTTTTTCTGCATTATCTTTTCTAGAGTCGGAAATGCTAAGAGAAGGAAAACCTGAAATTGATTTATCCGAGGCATGGATTATCCGGCATTCTTATTCAGAAAAAGCTAAGCGCTATGTAAGATGGCATGGACATTTGAATTTTGCAGGAGGGGGTGCGTTTCATGATGTAACCAATGCGATTAAAAAATATGGTATTGTACCCGAGGAAATTTATACAGGGCTTAATTATGGAACGGATAAATTTGTACATGGTGAATTTGATGCTGTATTGAAAGGGTATATGGATCAGGTAATTAAAAATAAAAATCGTGAACTTACCACAGCCTGGCATAATGGATTGGAAGGAATTTTAGATGCTTATTTAGGCGAAAATGTAGAAACTTTTACGTATAAAGGTAAAGAATATACACCCAAAACTTTTGCAGCAGATTTTGCAGGAATTAATCCCGATGATTATATCGAAGTAACTTCGTTTACGCATCATCCTTATTATTCGAAATTTATTCTTGAAGTGCCCGATAACTGGTCATACGACGAGGTGTATAATGTTACGATGGATGATTTTATTGAAATTATTGATAATTCACTGGAAATGGGACATACCGTTGCATGGGCTGGCGATGTGAGCGAAAAAGGTTTTTCGTGGAAGCATGGAATAGCCATTGTCCCAGATGTTGAATATGAAGAAACCAGTGGAACAGATAAAGAACGTTTAACAGGACTGACAACTGAAGAAATGATCTATTCATTTAAACGTCCGGTAAAAGAAATGAAAATAACACCTGAAATGCGTCAAAAGGAGTTTGATAATTATAAAACAACCGACGACCATGGAATGCATATTGTTGGTGTAGCCAAAGACCAAACAGATAATAAGTTTTATATTGTAAAAAATAGCTGGGATACCAATAATCCTTATGATGGATATATTTATATGTCAGAAACATTTATTAAATATAAAGCAACTGATATAATGATTCATAAGGATGTTGTTCCTAAGAAAATTGCTAAAAAGTTAAGCCTGTAAAATTTGTTTAAGGCTTATAACATGAAATCCATCATTGAAAATATTCTTTGATGGATTTTTTGTTCAAACAAACCTGTTGTATTTCTTGTTGTACTCAAAAATATATCATTATGGATTTACAAATCAAAAATCAAACTTTTATAGTAACCGGTGTTACCAGTGGTTTTGGCAGATCAGTTGCCGAGCGGTTACTGGAAGAAGGAGCCCATGTAATCGGCGTTGCCCGCCGAAAAGAACTGCTCAGCGAGATGAAATATACCTATGATTCAAGGTTTGAATACCTGGCTGTGGATATTACCGAAGAAAATGCAGTAGGTCATTTGATAGAAAAAGCAGGAGTAACTAAAATTTCAGGTGTTTTTGTGAATGCCGGTGGCCCGCCTGCCAAATCATTTCTGGAAACAGAAATTACCGACTGGGACGATGCCTATAAAAAATTGTTACGCTGGAAAGTAGATCTGGTAAAAAAAATGGTTCCGCGACTGATTGACCAGAACTATGGCCGAATCGTATTTTTGGAAAGTGGATCCGTGAAACAACCCATCGAAAACCTTGTGTTAAGTACATCGTTACGTATGGCTGTGGTTGGAATGGCCAAAACACTATCGCAGGAAATTGCCGATAAAGGCATAACCGTTAATGTGCTGGCTCCCGGATCGCACAATACAAAGGCTATTGAACGTTTAATCAACAAAAAAACAGAAACGGAAGGTATTTCATACCAAGAGGCTAAAACATTGTTTGAGAAAAATACAAAAGTTGGATTTATGGGTGATCCTGATGATTTAGCATCGATTGCAGTTTGGTTATTATCACCTTTATCTAAATATATTACCGGACAAACTATTTCTGTGGCTGGAGGATCAATTTTAGGAGTTTTTGGATAGGTTATGTTCGATAACTTATTCAACTTCTTGTACTCAAGGCTTATTTCGTTTAATTTTGTCTTTTTAAACAAATAAGTTTTGTGTTATGGAATGTAAAAAAGATCAGAATAAAGATAATTGTAACTGTTCATATCCTTGCAGTAGAAAAGGTGTTTGCTGCGATTGTATTGCTTATCACAGAGAAATGGGGCAGCTACCAGCCTGTTATTTCCCGAATGATGTGGAAAAAACCTATGACCGTTCTATTTCAAAATTTTTGGAAACGGTTCAGGAACGCGGGCATCATTGGAATTAAAGTATGGATAAAATTAGATGTGATTGGGCTAAAAAGCCTTTAGAAATCGAATACCACGATAATGAATGGGGTGTTCCGGTGCATGATGACCGAAAATTATTCGAGTTTTTGGTTTTGGATGGTTTTCAGGCCGGATTAAGCTGGTCGACCATTTTATTGAAACGTGAAAATTTCAGGCGGGCATTTGATGATTTTGATTACCAAAAAATAGCCCACTACAATGAAAAGAAAATTGAATCGCTGTTACAGGATGCCGGTATTATCAGAAACAAGCTGAAAATTAATGCAGCCATCAGCAATGCCAAAGCATTTTTGAAAGTGCAGGAAGAGTTAGGCTCTTTTGACCGGTATATTTGGTCGTTTACTGATGGTAAAACCATCATTAACCAATGGAAAGAGATGAAAGAAGTTCCGGCCACATCCAAAGAATCAGACGTCATGAGTAAAGATATGAAAAGGAGAGGATTTAAGTTTGTAGGTTCAACCATTTGTTATGCATTTATGCAGGCGGCAGGAATAGTGAACGATCATCTGGTAACCTGTTTTCGATATAAGGAAGTTTTACAATAAAAATCAGCGCAAATCCACGTTCTACATTTGTAGATTAGTGTCATCTGCGTTCTATTTAATGAGTTATGATGAATAACGATATTATATGTGCCATATCTACTCCGCAGGGAAATGGAGCCATTGCGGTTATACGTTTAAGTGGCGATGAATCCATTGCTTTGTGCGATAGAATTTTTCGATCGCCTGATCAAAAAAAATTAATCGATCAGCAGCCCAATACCATTCATTTTGGTACTTTGCGTGATGGTGATAAAATTATTGACGAGGTTGTTGTTTCACTTTTTAAAGCTCCTCGTTCTTATACCGGGGAGGATGTAGTAGAGGTTTCCTGTCACGGTTCGGTATATATTCAACAACAGGTTTTGCAGCTGTTAACAAAAAATGGAGCCCGGTTAGCCAAACCCGGCGAATTTACACTGCGTGCTTTTGTAAACGGCAAAATGGATTTATCGCAGGCCGAAGCAGTAGCTGATCTTATTGCTTCATCATCTGCTACATCACACAAAGTGGCTATCCAGCAAATGCGTGGCGGTTTCTCAGGCGAAATAGCCTATTTACGCGACCGATTACTGAATTTTATCTCTTTACTCGAGCTTGAGCTCGATTTTAGTGAAGAAGATGTAGAGTTTGCCGATAGAAAGCAATTAAACGATTTACTTAACAATATTCAGCAACTGATTCAAAAACTGTTGAAATCTTTCGATTTAGGGAATGTGATCAAAAATGGTGTTCCTGTGGCTATTGTTGGACATACCAATGTTGGAAAATCTACGCTGCTGAACAAGGTATTGAATGAAGAAAAAGCCATTGTTTCCGAAATTGCAGGAACAACAAGAGATGTAATTGAAGATGTAATCAATATCGAAGGGGTGACGTTCCGTTTTATCGATACAGCCGGGATACGTGAAACGACAGATAAGATTGAAACCATCGGTATTGAACGCACCTACGATCGCATAGCCAAATCATCGATTGTACTGCTGCTGGTGGATGCTACCGAGAAAGTTGCTGATATAGCGCAGGCGGTAAAAAAAGTAAAAGAAAAAATTGGTGCTACCGGTAAAAAGCTGATCGTTATTGTAAATAAAATAGACCGTTTAGATGATTCGAAAGTTGAGCGGGAAATTGATCAGTCTCTGAATAAACAGCTTGAGGAAAGTGATGTACGCATAAAAATATCAGCCATTACCGGCGAGAATGTTGAAAATCTTATTGAAGAGCTCCTATCAGTAGTTAATTTATCTGCACTAAACCAAAACGAAGTAATTGTAACCAATGCCCGCCATTACGAAGCACTGGAGAAAGCATCGGTAGCACTGCAACGTGCCATCGACGGATTAAACTCGGGCATTACCGGCGACTTATTAGCCATGGACATCCGCGAAGTACTTCATTACCTGGGCGAGATCACCGGCGAAATCACTACCGATGAGGTGCTTGGGAATATCTTTAAGAATTTTTGTATCGGAAAATAGTGAAATTAGTGAAAATAATTAACAGTAGTCATGCTGAACTCCTGCTATAGTAAGTAATATTTAACTACTGTATAAATGAAAGTTTACTAAAATAATTAAAAAGTTTCGTATATACATGAAACTTTTTTATCTTTGTAAAGTAGCTTCATTCATAAAACAAAAACTATGAAATATAAACATGAGTATATAAGACGGCCAAAGTATATAGAGAAAGTTAAACCCTATATCAATAAAGATATTATTAAAGTGCTTACTGGTCAAAGGCGTGTTGGAAAAAGTTATATGCTTTTTCAAATCATAGATGAAATTCTTAAACAGGATAAAAAAGCAAATATTATTTATATAAGTAAAGAACTGGATGATTTTGAACACATTAAAGATCATAATGATTTATTAAATGAAATTGATAAGCAAAAAAAAGATACCGGCGGCAAACAATATATCTTTATTGATGAATTGCAGGATATTGAAAACTTTGAAAAAGCGTTGAGAAGCTTACAGGCTAAAAAAGAATTTGATATTTATTGCACAGGAAGTAATGCTAAGTTATTATCAGGAGAATTAGCAACGTATTTAAGTGGCCGGTATATTGAGATTAAATTATACAGCTTAACATTTACCGAATTTCTTGAATTTCATAACTTAGAGAACAGTAAAAACTCTTTAATCAAATATCTTAAATATGGTGGGTTGCCATATCTTATCAATCTTGAATTGCAAGATCATATTATTTATGATTATCTGAAAAATATATATGCTGCTATTTTGTTTAAAGATATTGTTAAACGTTATAATGTCAGGAATATCAATTTTCTTGAGAATCTTGTTAAGTATGTTGCAGATAATACAGGATCGCTTGTATCATCTAAAAAGATCAGTGATTTTTTAAAATCTCAGAAAATACAAATTTCTCCTCAATTGGTAATTGATTACCTAAAATATCTTGAATCAGCATTTTTTATTTTTAAATGTACAAGAGCAGATATTGCAGGGAAAAAGATTTTTGAGATAGGTGAGAAATATTATTTTGAAGATTTAGGGTTACGACATTCAATTATTGGATATAAGGCAAACGACATTGGTAAGATACTGGAGAATGTTGTATATCAGCATCTAAAAGCTCTTGGATATGGAATTTATGTGGGTAAGCTGGGTGATAAGGAAATAGATTTTATTTGTGAAAAAGAAGCTAAAAAAGTATACATACAAGTTAGTTACATATTACAAAATGAGAAAACACTTAACCGGGAATTTAGCAATTTGTTAGAAATAAAAGATAATTACCCCAAATATGTTGTTTCTATGGATGAAGCAATATCCGGTACCGATTATAAAGGAGTTGAACACGTTCATATAAGAGATTTTCTTATAAAGAAGGAATTTTAAGTATTTACGTCATCTTTTGGCCTTGCTATATGTAGGTTTGTAATAAAACTTACAATTATGGAAAACAGCAATACTTTAAGCAAAAAAGAAATTATCCAAAGGCGGGGAATTGGAATTGCAAATTCGATTAGCTGGTTGGAATTTTATCCTACTTTAAGGCTCTATTTCTTTCAGCAATCATTTTTTATTGGAATCCCATATTGAATAAGAGTATATAACCAATTAAAGGTTTTGAAAACAGTTTAAAAATTTAATGTGCTGCTAAATTTTTATTAACTTAGGGAGTTGAATTAGGTTTTAGAGTATTATAGTTTATAATTTTTTTAGATATAAAATCTGTAATTGATATTTTATTTTTATTCGTATTATTAATTTACAAGTTTAACATTCATTATTGGTATATAAAACGAACATTTTTGCTAAATTTGTAACAGGCGGACTAGGAAACGTCGTTGTAAAACCCGCACGGGCATATAGCTATTCGTTGCTAGCAATATGGCAAAAATAAAATTAGGATTTTAATATTAACCAAAAACAGGAGTAATTATGAAAAGATTAAATTTTTTATTGATATTGATACTATTATCGACTCTGGTATTACCAGCTAAAGCACAAGATGAGGTTATCAGCCTTTATAAAGGCAGTAAAAAAATTTTTGATGACGATATTGGATTTGAAACGCATTACTATTTATCAGGTCCAACTTCTCATGAAGCTATTGACGGTAAGGTTAGAAGGCAGTTTTGTAAATTGCCGGAGGGAGTTTCTGCTTATGAAGTAATTAAAAATTACGAAAAAGCGATTCAATCAAAGGGAGGTACAATAATTCATTTATCCAGAGACGCTTATCGATACACAGATGAAAACACTGGTGAAAGAATAAATTTTATGCGGGATTTATTTACGAAAGGTAGAATAAAACATTATGGTGCTCCATACTCATATCTTAAATTTCCTACTGCGGCAAAGGACTATGTCGTCGGGAAAATTTCAACAGCAGAAAATGACATATATATAAGCGTAGCTGCTGCTACAATAGAAGGCAATCCTTATTTCACACTTGTAACTGTTTTGGCAGAACCAATGGACATGGATAATGTAACACTTAATGTAATAAATGAGGGGATAGCTGATAAAGGTAAAATAGCTATTTATGACATTTATTTTGATATAGGTAAGTCTGAAGTTAAAAAAGAATCATCGAACGCATTATCCATCATTGCAGAATATTTAAAAGAAAATTCTGATAAAAAGTTTATAGTTGTCGGGCACACCGATAATACAGGTAATTTTAATTCCAATGTTACTTTATCAAACGATCGGGCAAAAGCAGTAATTGAAAAGCTGTTAGCAGAGCATGGAATTGATAAGGCACAACTAATTCCATACGGTGTGGGTTCTGTTTCTCCACAAATGAGTAATGCTACTGACGAAGGAAAGGCAAGAAACCGCAGGGTTGAATTAGTTGAGTTTTAATAAATACTGCTACCAATATCGTGTATAGTGCATTTGGCGAATAGTGCTAATTTCGAGTGCATTACATTTAATAAACGGTCTGGCGATGTGATAAGTTGGTGCTTCGAAGTCTTTTTACTACTCATGTTCCAACCGTTGGTGCAACAAAATTAAGATAAACTGAAATATTCATTTAACATTAAAAAAGGAGGTTATGATGAAAAACCTGAATCAATTAATCATTTGTGCAATTATTGTTTTATCAATGATAATAGCAGGTGGGTGTGAACAAGATGGCTCGTTTAATAAAAATATTATAAAAAACGGAGATGCTGAGGCAGGGCCATCTATAGCACATGATGGAAAAAGGGAGATACCCAATTACTGGACTGATGTTGATGGCCAGATGTGGATATCCAAATATGGAGAAGGTGCTGGGAGAGAGCTTGCTGAGGCAGATGTCCGTGGAGAAGGAGAAAATTATTTTTGGGGCGGAAAAAACACCAACAGCACCATTGAGCAATTGGCTGATTTATCTTCGATAGAACAAGAAATTGATGCCGGCAAAGTTTCTTATGAACTTTCCGGTCTGCTAGGAGGATATCGAAGCCAGAACGACAGGGCGAAACTGGTAGTAGATTTTTTAGACGCCAATCGTGATGTTATACAATCCACACAAATTGGCTTTGTTACCCCCGGAGACAGGGATAATGTTACAAGAATGGTACGCAGGGAGTCCACAGGACAGGTTCCTGTAAATACCAGAATAATTCGTTTTAGATTGATTGCTTTATTAGAAGAAGGAGCTAACAACGATGGATATGCAGACGATCTATCGATGGTGTTGCGAAAATAGAGATTGTTGTTTTGTTGCAATGAAAAATGTTGTTGAACTATTATCATAAAATTGATATGCTTTAGATAAGCGAAATATAGCAACAAACGATTCCACTTTCTTTCCTGGTCAAATTTGCCTTCCGGAAGAAACGATTCATTCCAATGCAACCTATTATGCCGGAGAAGAATGCTTACTGGATGGAATACCCTATGAATTAAGAAGGAAAATAGAAAGATGAATGAAAAGTTACATTTTTCGATGGCAGCAAGCGGAATTGCAAATTCCGCTTAGCAGGGACATTTATTCCATTACCTTCTTTAAAAGAGCAACAACAAATTGTCTCCGAAATTGAACAACGTTTTTCGGTAGCCGATAAACTGGAAGAAAGCATAGATAAAAGTCTGCAACAAGCCGAAACGTTGCGCCAAAGCATTTTAAAAAAAGCATTTGAAGGTAAACTGGTTCCGCAGGATGAGAATGACCTGCCTGCCGGCAAGGCCAATGTCAATAAGATAAGCAATTTTAACTTCATAAATCATTATTCGTTAATCATTATTCGATATTTTTATTTGATTTAAGAACCCTGATTAACGATTTTATATCTATGATTTTAAGTTTGTGGTAGATTTCCCTGCATTTTGATCTAATATCCTTCATTCATAGACATAGTTATCCCATTCACAAAAAATGTGTTCTATAAAAATGGTATGTAATTGTTTATTTAACTTGTTATAGAGTCAAATAACATTTATAGTATCTTTTCCGTTTATCTTTTTTCCTTTCAAAACTTCTGTTTGGCCTTATTGGCAAAAGATTTGTAAGAAATATTTGTATTAGTTTTTCAATTAATTCTATGATATTTGACCTTGTAAAAAGTAATGCTATTGTTTCTTTTACCTTAGCAATTGCTGTGGTAATGTTAATTTGATATTTATATTTTGTTTTTCTTTCTTTTTCATTTTCCAAACCGGAAGATAAGATAGAAGTGAGATTACCCATTAAAATATTTGCATAAAAATCCTGATATATTGCTATAACTGATTTACCTGAGAAATTTTCCAGTTGCAACCTATGCTTATCTTTTTTGTACGATTCTTCTACACTCCACCTTAAATGATAAAGCTTCATAAAGATATTATAGGGGTATTTCTCTTGGTCCAATAAAGATGTAATTAACACTTCTTTTTCTCCCGAAGAGAGCTTAATACAAATAAATCTACATTTTATAGGTTCAACATTTATTGCTTGGTTCTTATATTTCATTTGTAAGTCATTGCCTGGTTTTATTTCTGTGATTGTCTCTTTTTCGCCACTTTCAACAAGTCTTTTCGCAACATTCCAATTAGAAACGGCAAGCCTTGCACAAAAATGGCTCCCTGATGCTAGTGTGTTCCTGAATAAATCAAAAGAAGGGTAGCCCCTGTCATATAAAACCAAGTTACCCTTGCCACAAAACTCAAGGTGTTGTTTAGCTAAGGCATGTTCACCTATTTTACGATTTACTAATTTAGCATCAATGCTTATTTTATTAAGCGCATCATATGCTTTAGATATACGTGCAAGCACAACCGTTTTGTTCATGAAGTTAGTAGTATATTCGCCAAATTCACTCATGGTTTCTTTTGTTTTTGGTAATAAAACTTCTGAACCATCAATGGCTATCAACCGAAAACCATTCCACTTTTTTACCAGGTAATTTTTGTAAAAATGAGCAATACAAGCATCATCTAACTCTGCAAAAGCATCAGGTTTGATCTTTAATCTTGCTTGTGAAAAAGCACTTTGACTGGCAAATTTTTCTGATAGTTCTTTATGGTTATAAGACTTAAAGAATCGGTCTAATTCTCTTTGTATAGAACTTTGTATTGAAGAAATAATAAATAAAGAAAGCGATTTAAAAGTAAAACTTCTTTGTCGTGTAAAATCGGATGGGTTATTCTTATATTTTAAAACAAAATCGGAATTTGTTAATTTTTTATCCAGTAAATCAATTAGTTTGGCATGATTTTTAGGTTTTTGTCACATCTTGAAATGAATTTCTTAAATTTGTCATAATAGTATATTTTTAAGGTTAAACATACTTAAATATACCAATTAACTTACTAATATACAAATTATTAGCAGTTTTTTTCTTAACTTATTGACATTGGCCGGCAAGGCAGGTGAGCCGGCAGAGAAATTATTGGAAAGGATAAAAACTCCGTAGGAGGTTCCTGTTTGTAATTACAGAACCATGAATGTAGGGTTAGCTCCGTAGGAGATTCCTGTTTGTAACCATCAGTGCAGATTGCATCCAGAGCTCCGTAGGAGCGGTCTGATTTAAGCCCGCCACTACGTGGTTCATGTTTTTTTAAGCACCTTTGTTACAAACAGTCCGCTACTTCGTAGCTTTTTTTCTTTTTGTATCATCTGGTTTTATTAGTAGTTTTACATAAAATTTTGTAATAAAAATGGCAAACACTTATACTCAGTTATATATCCATATTGTTTTTACGGTAAAAAACAGGGAAAGTATTATTCCCAAAAAACATAAAGAAGAGTTACATCAATATACCACAGGTATTATTCAAAAGCGTAATCATAAATTGCTTGCTATAAATTTTATGCCCGATCACGTTCATATTTTTATTGGATATAAACCTTCGCAGCCATTGCCTGATCTTGTAAGGGATATAAAGGCAAATACATCAAAATTTATTAATGAGAAACGCTGGATAACAGGACATTTTAGCTGGCAGGTAGGCTATGGTGCTTTTTCCTATTCAAAATCAGGTATCGATAATGTTATTAAATATATTAAGAATCAGGAAGTACATCACAAAAAATCATCCTTTAATGAGGAGTATCTTAAGCTTCTCAAGAAATTTGAAGTTGATTATGATGAACAATACCTTTTTAATTGGATAGATAAATAATTAATTAATTATTGTTATGCACCAATTATCAAAAAAAGAAAAGAAAATTGCCCGCGAAATCATCGAAAAGGGTTTACAAACCGAATACAAAACCGGAATACTCCGGATTAAGAAAATTCTGGATAACTGGAATCCCGGTGCTCCCGATCACAGGGAAACATATCATAAACTCTATAAAACCCTTACCGAATATGATAAACACATTGCTTTTCGGTACGATTACATGAGCGGTTCCAAATATTTAAATGTTATAGCTTTGCAGTTAGCCGATAAGGTAATTTCAATAGACGAGCTAAAAGGTTTTAGCGATGAAACCAGGGATATAATCATTCGCTGGAGCAGAATAAATGATGAAATTTAAAAACAAACACACATGCCTAAATTATCAACCGATTTTAAGGAAAATGTTAAACATATCAGTACAGATAATTTATATTCGATAGTGATTAACTATGCAAAAAAAAGCAAAGATTTTTACGATTATATTACTTTGAATTATTTAAATGATGAAAATGCCAAAAGGGAATTTTTTGAAGAAACCAAAAAAAAGGCTTTGATTGCTCTGATGTCATCTTCCAGGGGTAATCTCTACAGACAAATTGCATCGTCTGTTGGTAAAGCAATAAAGCATGTAAATTATTATAAAGAGTTAACAAAAGATAAAAAAGGCGAAGCCGATTTATTAAACATAATATTAAAGGAAGTTTTTGATGATTATTCGCAACATCTGGGAACTTGTTTTACTGTTTTTGATTCGAAATTGGCTAGTACTGTAAACCGGTTAATAAACCTGGTAAATAAAAAATTACATGAAGATTATAAAATTGAGTATAAAGATGATATAAATCGATACCTGGGTATCTTACATGAAAAATCAAATCATTTGGATTTTGTATATTCGATGCCCGAAAAAATTTAATTAAACAAGATGGAAGAAAATATAGAAGAAACTTTTGAATATTTCGGTTACAAGTTAACTGATGATCCTGAACTTTTAAATAACGAATCAGGCATTTCGCCCGAATTGTCCGGGCAAATGGAATCATTGCATAATAAAGCCCTGAAAGGCGGCAAAAAAAATATCGATTATTTAATACATAAAATAGAGCAATACCCGGATGTTCCGCAGCTAAAAAATTTTTTGTCGGTAGCTTACATGAATAGTGGTAATACAGAAAAAAGTTTTGAAGTGAATAACTGGATTATCAAGGAGCATCCTGATTATTTATTTGGATTATTAAATAAAGCATACGAATATTATTTAAATGAGCAGTATGAGAAAATACCGGAGCTTTTAGGTGATTTGTTAGAAATTAAAGCGTTATATCCAGAGCGGGATATTTTCCATATTTTAGAAGTAGTTTCGTTTAATAAATTAGCGGTCTTGTATTTCTCAGCAATCGGTAATTTGGAAGCAGCCGAATCGAGATTTGAGTTATTAGAGGAGCTGGCTCCCGATCACAGGGACACGGAAACAGCATTTCAGGCACTTATGATTGCACGGATGCAAGAGGGGCACGAAGAATTCCTTGAAGAAGATAAAACGCGAATTAGTCCTGAGCTTAAGGAGTACAATAAATCGGTACAGACCGATAAAGCACCAGAATTTGAGAATTTTTTAATCAATGAACTATATCAGGACGATATTGAGATCAAACAAGACATATTAAAAGAAATTTTAGGGCTGCCCCGCCAGTCAATTATTCGCGACTTGAAAAAAGTATTAAACGATTCGATTTGCCGTTTCGAATATTTTAAGGAGTTGGATAGTGAGGGAAATATTAATGTAAAAGATATCACCTTTCCCATACATGCATTGTTTTTGCTGGGTGAATTAAAGGCTTCTGAAGCGTTGGATGATATTTTAGAAACATTTAGGCAGGGAGACGAATTTATTGGCTTCTGGTATGGCGATTTTATAACAGATGCTTTGTGGCTGCCTTTATATCAATTAACAGAAGGTAAGCTGGATGCTTTAAAAGAGTTTATGCTTGAACCAGGTATTTATACCTTTGCAAAAAGCGAAATTTCAACTGCTGTCATTCAGTATTATTATCATCATCCTGAAAAAAGAGACCCGGTTTTACCCTGGTTTGAAAGTATTCTTAATGAGTATTTAACTACTGAAAAAGAAAATTTAATTGATTCTGAATTAATTGGCTTGATGATATGTGATATATTGGAAGCCGATTTTAAAGAATTAATCCCTTTAATTGAAAATCTTTACGAAAAAGGGTTTGTTGGCCAGGGTGTTTGTGGTACATTAAATGAAGTAAAAGAAGATTTTGGGCAATACGAAATTGAGTACTGGAAAGAAGATGAAAAAACAATCTTTGAAATGTATGATTATATTGGAAGTGATTGGTATTCATACAACAAAGAAAAGCATAACAAAACATTTGATTCCTTGCACAGAAATGAAGAAACATATGTACGCGAAGAACCTAAAATTGGAAGAAACGACCCTTGCCCTTGTGGTAGCGGGAAAAAATACAAAAAGTGTTGCATGAATAAGCAACAAAAAAGCTAAACACGTATCTTTAAACTTTTATCTTGAAAACATGACACAACAAATTATACAAAAAGTCTGGAATTATTGTAATACCTTACGCGATGATGGTGTAAGTTACGGCGATTATGTGACCCAACTTACCTACCTGCTGTTTTTAAAAATGGCCGATGAGTATTCAAAAAAACCTTACGAACGCGATATCGGAATCCCTGAAGAGTATAACTGGGAGTCGCTGAGAACCAAAACTGGTGCAGCATTGGAAGCGCATTATATTATTATTTTAAACGAGCTGGGTAAACAAAAAGGCATGCTGGGACAGATTTTCTTTAAATCGCGGAATGAAATTTCCGACCCGTCTAAACTGCATAAACTGGTGCAAATGATTGACCAGGAAACATGGGTAATGCTGGGCTCAGATGTGAAAGGTGATATTTACGAAGGTTTACTTCAAAAAAATGCAGAAGATACCAAAAGCGGTGCCGGACAATATTTTACTCCGCGCCCGTTAATCCGGGCAATGGTTGAGTGTGTGCGTCCGCAACCTATGAAAACCATGGCCGACCCTGCATGTGGTACCGGAGGGTTCTTTTTGGCTTATTACGATTTTATCAATCAGTTTTATAAAAAATCGTTAGATAAAGAACAGCAGGAGTTTTTACGTAAGAAAACATTTAAAGGATGGGATATTGTACCCAACACGGTGCGTTTAGGATTAATGAACCTTGTTTTACACAATATTGGCGATCTGGATGATACCAATCCGCCCATTGTTCGCAACGACAGCCTTATTTCCGATACCGGTGAAAGGTTCAATTATGTGTTGACCAATCCACCCTTTGGCAAAAAAAGCAGCTATACCATTACCAACGATGATGGTACACAATCAAAAGATACTTTAACCTATAACCGTCAGGATTTTTGGACCACAACATCCAATAAGCAGTTAAATTTTATTCAGCATATCCGAACCATTCTAAAAATTGATGGCAAAGCCGCTGTTGTCGTTCCCGATAATGTGTTGTTCGAAGGCGGAGCAGGAGAGACCGTGCGAAAAAAACTATTAGAAACTACCGATTTACACACCATTTTGCGTTTGCCTACCGGCTTGTTTTATGCGCAGGGAGTAAAAGCAAATGTGATATTTTTCAATAACAAACCGGCAAGCAAAAACCCGTGGACCAAAGAAGTGTGGATTTACGACCTGCGTACCAACAAGCATTTTACCTTAAAAACAAACCAGTTAAGCTACGAAGACCTAAAAAACTTTATTCAGTGTTACAATCCGGATAATCGATTTGAGCGTAAAGAAACCGAGCGGTTTAAAAAGTTTACTTACGAAGAAATCCTTGCACGCGATAAAACCAGTTTAGATATATTCTGGCTCAAAGATGAAAGCTTAAGTGATTTGGAAAATTTACCGGAACCTGATGTGCTGGCCGAAGAAATTATCCAAAATATTGAAGCCGGGTTAAACAGCTTTAAAGAAGTGGTGAATGGGTTGAATGGGAAGGAATAAAAAAGCAGTTGATTATTCATATAATTTTTATTAGTTCATCATATTATGGAGTTCAAAGAGCATGAACGTTGGTATAAAATTGAACGATTATGTTTAGAATTGTGCTACGTATTAAATAATGGTGAATGGGAAATTATTAATGTGTAAATCATTAACCGCCATTCAGAGCAGAATTAGTAACAACTATTGAATTTGTAAGAAAATTAGAAAAAGTTTAAAATTAATATAATTAGTCGATCCTTAAAAACTTTATAAAATACTAATAATCAACAAATATTGTTGATAAATCATAGATTTTAAATGATCAAAAATGCAAGGAAATTTGTAAATTTAGATAAAACCTTGCAAAAAATGAAAGGAAAAACAAAAGACCAGAATCAAAGAAATATTTTCAGGCCGATACTTAAAGAAATTGTAAATCCAAAACATGAGCTTGTTATTTTGGCGCATAAAATAGATTGGCAATACTTTGAAAATCAGTTTGAACCGTTATTTTCTCATACAGGCAGGCCTTGTATTGCTGTTCGAACAACCGTTGGATTGTTGCTTCTAAAACAAATGTATGATCTGGGAGATGAAACTGTTGTCGAACAATGGTTGCAAAACCCATATTTTCAATATTTTACGGGAGAGTCTGAATTTCAATGGAAAGCACCCTGTGATCCATCATATCTAGTACACTTCAGGAAGCGGATAGGAAAAAAAGGAGCTGAAAAGATTTTTCAATCTTCTGTGGATACCAGGAAAGATGAAATTAAAGGTAATGATGTTATCTTTGATACAACAGCCCAAGAGAAAAATATAACCTATCCTACGGATGCAAAACTATTACGAAAAGTAATTGATGGTTGTAACAAAATCGCTGAACAAGAAAGAATAGGACAACGCCAGAACTATAAAAGGAAAGTAAAAACACTTTTGCTTAGTCAACGTTTTGCACATCATCCAAAACGTAAAAAAGAAGCTAAAGCAGCATTAAGAAAAATGCGAACAATTGCAGGCAGACTAACACGTGAACTTGAAAGAAACTTAACAGCAGATTTGCTTGAGAAATACCAGGAGCAATTAAAAATATTTCATCAAATTATTACCCAAAAAAGAAACGATAAAAACAAAATTTACAGTATCCATGAACCAGATGTAGCATGTATTGCAAAAGGGAAAGCTCATAAAAAATTTGAATTTGGCTCTAAAGTTTCTTTTGCTATCCTTCCAAAATCCAATATAATTGTTGGTGTTAATAATTTTAATGGGAACCCAAATGACAGCAAAACCCTTGAACCAGCTTTAACAAATGTAGAGAAATTTACCGGTAGAAAATTTAAAAATGCAATAGTAGACAGAGGTTACAAAGGTAAAAATGAGATTAATGGAACAAAAATAGTAAGCCCAAAATCACCAAATCAAAAGCAACCTGGGCAAAAAATACAGTTTGTTTGAGTCTGGAGGAGCCGAAAAAGGTGAGTTTGGTTTCGATTGGATGTTGCGATTAAACAACAGTGAAAGGGATATTTTAGAAATGATTCAAAACACATACTAAAGTGATCCTACAAAAAGAAATAATACAGATAATAGTAAATTAATTCCAATTCAAAATAGTAAAAATAAACTCAAAAACTTGACAAAAAGTTAATTTCTTTTTACATTGCATGCCAGTACCTACCAGTTGGTTTATGATAGAAAAAACTATTAAAATAGACAACAAATCAGATATTCCAAAGTATAAACAAATAATACTTTCGGTTTATCACGCTATTGAAAACAATATTATCAAAAAGGGCGATAAAATTCCCTCCATTAATGAAATTGCTAATCAATTCGCCCTTTCGAGAGATACTGTTCTTACTGCTTTCAGTGAGCTCAAAATAAGAGGTATTATAGAAGCATCACCAGGAAAAGGTTATTACATTAAAAGCACAGACGTAAAAAGAGAACAGTCTATATTTTTATTATTTGACGAGCTTAATTCATTTAAGGAAATTCTTTATAATTCATTTCTTGAATCCATACAAGATAAAGCGTCTGTTGATATATACTTTCATTATTTCAGCAAAAAAGTATTCACTAACCTTATAAAAGAAAATCTGGGAAGATATACCACCTATATTATAATGCCAGTATATTTTACCGAAATACAACCCATTATCTCGCAAATTCAAAATGCCAATGTCTACATTTTAGACCAGCTCAATCCTGAACTAGCCAATCATTATCCGGCAATATACCAAAACTTCAGGAGTGATATATACCAGTCTCTGGCCTCAGGGATGAAACAACTCAAAAAATTCAATAAACTTGTTATGGTCTATCCGGGAGGTAAAGAGCCTGCAGGTATGCTGGAAGGATTTTATGATTTCTGCCAGACAAAAATTTTTAATTATGAAATAATTAAAAATTTAGAAAACAGAGATTTAAAACAAGGGGAAGTTTACATCATGCCCAATGATTATCACCTTGTTGAACTTGTAAAAAAAGCAAAATCAAGAGGTTTTAAGCTTGGAAAAGATTTAGGGATAATCAGCTACAATGATACTCCTTTAAAAGAAGTAGTTGCAGAAGGAATAACAACTATTTCCACTGATTTTGCAACCATGGGCAAAAACCTCGCAAAAATGGTACTAAATAAAAGTAAAGAACAAATTAATAATCCATCATCCCTCATATTAAGAAACTCTTTATAAACACTGAACTATGAAAAAAATAGCTTTTATCGTTATGACCGTCATTATTTTAAGAGGATGCACATCAAAAGATTTTTCAAAAAAATTTGGTGATTATCCCTTCCAGCCGGTAGAATTTACTAAAGTACAATTCAATGATAATTTCTTTCTCCCCAGGTTGGATACAAACAGAATAGTAACTATTCCATATGATTTTGAAAAATGTGAAAGAACAGATAGAATCGCCAATTTTGCTGTGGCTGGTGGCTTACAAGAAGGCGAATTCGTTGGATTGAGGTATAATGATAGTGATGTATTCAAAGTAATTGAAGGCGCTGCTTATTCATTACACAATCATCCAGACCCTGAACTTGAGGAGTATTTAGATGATTTAATTTATAAAATTGCTGCTGCACAGGAAGATGATGGATACTTATTTACATGCAGAACCATTAACCCGGATAAAGTACCGGAAGCAGCAGGTGAAAAAAGATGGTCAAATCTAAAAGACAGCCATGAACTATATAACGTGGGACACATGTATGAAGCTGCTGTTGCTCATTTCCAGGCTACAGGAAAACGAAATCTTCTGGATGTAGCAATCAAGAATGCTAATCTGATCTGTGATACTTTTGGACCAGAAGAAGAGAAACTACATGGTGTTCCGGGACATCAGGAAATAGAAATAGGACTGGTAAAGTTATACCGGGTAACGAAAAATGAAAAATACCTGAAGATGGCAAAATACTTCCTGGATCAGAGGGGAAACAGTGACAACCGGGAACTATACACCTATGGTAAAGATGGAGAAAATAAAGTATATACACAGGACCACAAACCTGTAATTGAACAGGAAGAGGCTGTTGGACATGCTGTCAGAGCAGGTTATATGTACTCAGGTATGGCAGATGTAGCAGCCCTGACAGGTGACAATAATTACCTCAATGCTATAGATAATTTGTGGAATAATGTAGTTAATAAAAAGTTATACATTACAGGCGGAATCGGGGCAAAACATTCCGGCGAAGCCTTCGGCCCAAATTATTTTCTACCCAATCTTTCGGCATATTGCGAAACATGTGCCGCAATTGCAAACATACTCTGGAATCAAAGATTATTTCTCTTGCATGGAGATGCAAAGTATATAGATGTATTAGAACGAACTCTTTATAACAATTTTCTCGCAGGAGTATCAATTCACGGAGATAAATTTTTCTACTCTAATCCACTCGAATCTGATGGGAGTCATGAAAGAAGCCCTTGGTTTGACTGCGCATGCTGTCCTACAAATGTTGTCAGATTTATGCCTTCCCTCCCTGGTTACGTCTACGGGAAAAAGGAAAATGAATTATTTATAAATCTTTTTATAGGTAGTAATGCAAACGTTGACATGGATTTTGGAGAGGTTTATGTCACACAGGAAACAAATTATCCATGGAAAGGTGATGTTAAAATCAAAATCCAACCTGAAAAAGCAACAAACTTTACTGTTAATATCAGAATACCAGGCTGGGCAAGGAATCAAGCTGTACCCGGAGACTTATACCACTTTTCTAAGAATACAGACGATAAAACTCTTAT
>CAZSIC010000021.1:0-40015 GCA_964606845.1 uncultured Bacteroidales bacterium | reverse complement strand
GAACAACTTATACCAACGGCTAATTTAAAAGAAACGCTGGAAATTGACAGTTTGGATTATGTAGACCTTGTTGTAATCATTGAAAGAAATTTTGGTTTTAAAGTTAAAGGAGAAGATTTTGCAAATATAAAAACACTTCAGGATTTTTATGAATATATCATAAAACATGCAAAATCTAATTAAAAATGTTTTATGATTGAATTTGGAGGGTTTTATAAATGCCATCATGGAAGGGACAATCTCGTGGAAATGTTTTAGGATATAAAATTTTTGTATTTACACTTAAATACCTGGGATTACCTTTTGCTTATTTTATTCTAAGATTTGTTGCATTCTATTATTTTATTTTCGCTAAATCAAGTTCTAAACCTCTATATTTCTACTTTAGAAATATTTTGCAATATCCGCAATTAAAATCAATCATCTCTATTTATAAAAATTATTATGCTTTTGGCAAGGTTTTGCTCGATAAAGTTGCAATTCTTGGTGGCTTAAAAGGTAAGTTCACTTATAATTTTGATGGCGAACATCATCTGAGAGAAATGGCCAAGAATCAGACAGGTGGTATTATTGTAAATGCCCACATTGGAAATTTCGAAATTGCAGGCCAGTTATTGGAAAGATTACAAACAAAAATAAATGTTCTAATGCTCGATGCCGAACATCAACAAATAAAGAAATACCTTTCCAATGTGCTGGTTAACAAAGATGTAAGGATAATTCCATTACAAACTGATTATTCCCATATTGTTCCAATCAGCGAGGCCTTAATTAACAAAGAACTTATTGCTATGGCCGGCGACAGATATATTGAAAATAGTAAAGTTTTCAATATCGATTTTATGGGAAAAAAAGCGCTATTACCAGCAGGCCCTTTTTATTTGGCTGCTCGCTTTGGTGTTCCGGTTACCTTTGCTTTTGCCATGAAAGAATCTAAAACTCATTACCACTTTTATGCAACTAAACCGCAATATGTGAAAAGATATTATAATCCTGAAGATCAGGATAAAGAATTAAAAAGTTTTGTTGAAAAATATGCAAAAGAATTTGAAAGAATTTTAAAAAAATATCCTTTACAGTGGTTCAATTATTATCAATTTTGGGAGAATGTATAAATGATGAAAGAGAAAAAAATATTGTTTATTTCTGCAAATCAACATACCGACCCATACCCTGTTTATCCGATAGGGCTTTCTTATCTTACAACATACTTAAAAGAACATTTGCCCGATTTTGATATCTCTATCATTGATCTAAACTTCTATTCTATTGAAAAGGTAAAAGAAAAAATCATCAGTATCAATCCAAAATACATTGGTGTTTCATTCCGAAATATCGATGATGTGAACTCAATAAACAGAGCCTACTTTGTTAATATTTATAAAAATATTATCGAGCAGATTAAATCAGTTTCTGATGCAAAAATTATTATCGGTGGCTCCGGATTTTCAATCTTTCCAGAGCTAATGTATAAAACCCTTAATCCCGATTTTGCTATTTACGGAGAGGGTGAAGAAACCATGCTTAAATTAATTGAACGATTAGAGGAAAACCAAGATTACACCGGATTAAGCAGGCTAATTTATCGTAAAAACGGACAATGTGTTTTTAATAACCACGAAAGTTTTTTTAGCGATTTGGCGCTAAATTTCGAAGACCAACTACTTGATTTTTACTGGGAAAAAAGTGGTATGCTCAACATTCAAACCAAACGCGGATGCCCTTATAATTGTATTTATTGTACATATCCGCTTATTGAAGGGAAAAAAGTAAGAACATTAAATACCGATAAAATTGTTGATACCTTAAAAAAACTATATTACCAGAAAGGAATTGATTATATCTTTTTTACAGACTCGGTTTTTAATATCAGCAATAATTACAATTATGAATTGGCTGAAAAAATTATAGCCAGTGGAATCAAAATAAACTGGGGAGGATATTTTACCTTTACCAATTTAGATGAAAAATTATTGAAAATTTTAAAAAGATCAGGGCTTAAACATGTCGAGTTTGGGACCGAAGCCATTTCGGATAGTACCCTTAAAACTTATGGCAAAAATTTTACGGTTAATGATGTCTTAGAAAAATCGGCACTTTGCAACAAACTGGAAATAGATTATGCACATTTTTTGATTTTAGGAGGATATGGAGAAACTGACCAGACTGTTGATGAAACATTTGAAAATTCAAAACAGATAGAAAATTCCGTATTTTTTACATACCTGGGTATGCGTATATATCCCGGAACAAAACTCCAGCAATATGCCATCAATGAAGGTGTTATTGATAAGAATGATAATTTGCTTGAACCAAAATATTATCTTTCGAAAAATGTTGATTATGATAGTTTAAAACAGAAAGCAAATCAAACTAGGCGTCGCTGGGTTTTTCCTGATGAAGATACGACTATCATATCAAATAAATTACGTGCACGAAATAAAAAAGGACCATTATGGGAATATCTGATCATGTAATAGCCGATGGAGAAACCATCTTAAACTTTATTCCTCAAAGGCCACCCATGGTAATGGTGGAAAAGCTACATTATGCAGAAGGCGCTAAAACAATAGGCAGTCTAAAAATATCTAAAGACAATATTTTTTGTAAAGATGGATATTTACACGAACCCGGATTGATAGAAAACATTGCCCAAACAGCAGCAGTAGGCGTTGGTTTTTCCTACAGTAACAAAGATAAAGATATCCCAACAGGATACATTGGTGCTGTTCAAAAATTGACAATACACAAACTGCCCGAAACCGGAAAAACAATATTTACAGAAGTAAATGTTGAACACGAAGTATTTAATACAACATTAATTACAGGAAAAATTACATGCGATGAAGAATTAATAGCCGATTGTACCATGAAAATTTATTTAAACGAAGATTAATTTTTATCACCATGAAAAAAAATAATGTCCCACAAGATGAAGGAATAACCGGAGGTATTACACGTGAGGTACAATACGCTGTTGACGAAAACGGCAATTATGTAAAGACCTTTAGTAAAGGCTGGGAGCCTAAAAATATAGTGAATGAGATTGCCTGGCAGGACATACAGGAACGCGTTAAAGAAGCTATCGAAAAAATTAAAGCCGGTAAAGCCAGCCCAATTTTATACTATATGGAGAAAAATCAAATGAATGTTTCCCTGTTGGCCGATTATGTTGAATTATCGAAATGGAAGGTACGAAGGCACCTGAAACCAAAAGGTTTTAAAAAATTAAAGCCAAAGCATTTAGAGATTTATGCAAAAGTGTTTGATATATCTGTTGATGAACTAGTTAATTACAAATTAAAAGAATAAACCTAACAAAACTAAAAAAATGAAATTGAATTTTGAACATATCCCTTCGGGGCACTGCGAAAACGGAGTAATTTCAGGATTACTAAAGTATCATGGATTACATCTTAACGAAGCATTAATTTTTGGTATTGGAAGTGGTTTATTCTTTGCCCATATGCCCTTTATAAAAATTGACAGCATTGCTGCTACATCATTCAGAACCATTCCGGGGATGATTTTTGCAAAAGCAGCCAAAAGAATGGGGATAAAGATGAAAAAGCAAACTTTTAGGAAACAACCCAAGCGAGCTATGGATGAGCTGGATAAAGTACTAAAAAAAGGTCTTCCCGTAGGGGTTCAGGCTGGCGCATATCATCTTTCTTACTTCCCTCCTGCCTATCGGTTCCATTTTAATGCACACAACCTTACAGTATACGGAAAAGAAGGAGATACTTACTTTATCAGCGATCCGGTGATAGAATATCCTACCACTCTTACTTATGACGAATTAAAAAAAGTAAGATATGCTAAAGGAGCATTCCCTCCGAACGGAAAAATGTATTATCCTATAAGCATTCCAGAGGAAATAGATTTAAAATCGGCTATAAAAAAAGGAATAAAACAAACAACCAAATATATGCTCGGTATTCCGGTGCCTCTATTTGGCGTAAAAGGAATGAGATACCTGGCAAAAAAAATGAAAAAGTGGCCAGAGAAATTTGGCCCCAAAAGAGCATCATCTCATTTAGCACAAGTTGTAAGGATGCTGGAAGAAATTGGTACCGGTGGAGCCGGATTCCGATTTATTTATGCAGCATTTTTGCAGGAAGTAGCAAAAATAATGGAGAATGATGCTTACAACGAACTATCTAAAGAAATGACCGATATTGGAGATATGTGGAGAGACTTTTCTTCCATGGCTGCAAAAACATGCAAAGGAAGATCAGCAGATAAAGACGGATACAATACCGCTGCAAATCTATTACTAGACATTGCTGACAGAGAAGAACAATTGTTTACTAAACTGAAGAAATTAATAAAAAATGCAAAATAAAAAGCATATCATTGAAATAAAACACCTTACAAAAATCTATAAAGGTACATCAAAACCAGCGATTGATGATATTAACCTTGATATCGCAAATGGTGAAATTTTTGGTTTACTGGGGCCTAATGGAGCGGGGAAAACAACAACAATTTCAATATTGTGTGGTTTGTTTGCTCCCACATCAGGCAATGTTTTCATCGATGGAATGGATTACCAACACTCATCCGAAACCATAAAAAATATCATTGGCGTAGTTCCTCAGGATATTGCACTATACCCTACCCTTACCGCCAGAGAAAATTTAACATTCTTTGGCCATCTTTACGGATTAAAAGGCAAAAAGCTAAAAACACGAATTGATGAATGCCTTGAACTTTTTGGACTGGAAAAAAATGCTGACAAAAAAATCAAAACTTTCTCTGGTGGTATGAAAAGACGAATAAACCTTATTGCCGGGATACTTCACAAACCCAAAATTATTTTCCTGGATGAGCCAACCGTTGGTGTCGACGTGCAATCCAGAAATGTAATTCTCGATCATCTCAGAAACATTAATAAAGAAGGTGCTACACTTATCTATACATCACATTATATGGAAGAGGCTGAAAATTTTTGCTCCAAAGTTGCCATTATCGACCAGGGAGAAATTATTATTGAAGGACAACCTGAAGAGCTTATCAAAAGCAAGGAAGAATATACGAACCTGGAAAGTATATTTTTGCAATTAACCGGACGCGCATTACGCGACGAATAAAAAAGAAAACTATGTTACGATTAATATCATCTATATATAAAGAGTTTTTAGTATTGATAAGAGACCGCGCAGGATTGGCCATTCTCTTCATTATGCCTTTATTTCTGATCATTATTATGACCCTCATCCAGGATGCCACGTTCAAGTCGATAAAAGATGCCAACATTTCTATGATTCTCGTCAATAATGACAATGACAGTCTGGGTGCTGCTATTAGCACCGGTTTATACAAATCGGAATTCTTTGATATTGTTGAAAAAATGGATGGTGAGCTTATTACTGAAGAAATGGCTCAAAAGGCAGTTGCACAGGGAAAATACAAAATAGGGATTGTGATCCCGGAAAGAGCGACCGAAGCGATTCGGGGAAATGTAAAAGCACTTATCAATAAATCATTTACCAGCCTAAATATTCATGGAACCAAAAAAAGAACCAGAAAAAGCACCATAGACATTAAAATCTATATCGATCCCGCAACAAGCCAATCTTTTAAGAACTCATTAATGAGTTCTTTAAAAGAATTTACTGCCGAATTGGAAATTAAATTATTTTTTCAAAATTTCTCATCAACCCTTGCCGGGATGTTTCCCGACCAGGACCCAATAGAATTTGAAAATTTTCAAACCATAAACTACAAAGAAATTTATGCGTCTACAACTGGCGATGAAATGTTACCCAATTCGGTACAACATAATGTGCCTGCATGGACCATGTTTGCCATATTTTTTATCGTATTACCACTGGCCGGAAACATCATTAAAGAACGCGACGAAGGAAGTGTTGTGCGGCTAAAGACAATGCCCGGTTCCTATGTTACCGTAATGTTTAGCAAAATATTTATTTACCTGGCAGTTGCTATGTTACAATTTATATTAATGCTTATGGTGGGAAAATATTTATTGCCTGCCATGGGGTTACCTCAGCTCGAAATTGGCCCACACAAAATTGCTCTTATCGCTTTAGCCATCGCCTCGGGTTTTGCAGCCACAGGATTTGGTGTAGCCATTGGAACCATAGCAACCACACACGAGCAAGCTTCAACTTTTGGAGCTGTATCTATTATTATATTTGCTGCACTGGGAGGAATCTGGGTTCCGGTTTATGTGATGCCGCATACGATTAGAATCATTAGCGAATTTTCGCCCTTATATTGGGGATTAAACGGATTTTACGATATATTTCTGCGAAACGGAAATTTTGTAGCTGTTTTACCAGAAATTTTCAAACTTATTTTTTTCTTTGCAATTATGCTTTCAATTGCTATAGGATATAATAAAATAAATAACGCAAAATAGAAATCATCATAAAAATAATTTACCCTTGAAAAAAAAATTAGTTAATAAAACAGAAATCATCATACGATTTAGTGAGGTCGATTCAATGGGAATTGTATGGCATGGAAATTACGCCAAATATTTTGAAGACGGCAGAGAGGCTTTTGGAAAACAATACAGTATAAGCTACCTTGATGTATACCACAATAAACTGCTTACGCCATTGGTTAAGCTGGATTTCAAATATAAATGCGCATTGGAATATGGCGATACCGCGGTAATTGAAACAGAATACATTGACCATTATGCTGCAAAAATTCATTTTAAATATACCATTTACAACAAAAAAGATAACCAGGTTGCTGCAATCGGCGAAAGTATTCAGGTTTTTTTAAATTCCGACAGGGAGCTTTTACTTACGCCACCTCCTTTTTTTACCGAATGGAAAAAGAAAATGGGAATCATTGAATAACTAAATAAAACAATGAAAACAATTTATACCGTTTCAAATAATATTATCACCTCCCTTGGATTTTCATCCAAAGAAAATTTTGATGCGCTAAAAGAAGGAGTGTCAGGGATAAAGGAAACTTCTGACCCGAATATTACACAAATTCCATTAAATGTTTCTCGGGTTGATTCTGAAAGACTAAATAATGAATTTAGCAAAATTGGAAATCCATCGAATTATACCCTGCTTGAAAAAATGATGATTTTATCTATTTATGATGCATTAAAACAAACAGATATTGAAGCATCTTCTGATGATACATTATTTATTTTTTCATCCACCAAAGGGAATATTGACCTGCTAGAAAAAAATAACCTTTCATTTGGTGCAGACAGGATTCATTTATGGAAGCTGGGAGAAGTAATCAGCCATTTTTTTAACTCGCCAATTATTCCGGTTATAATTTCTAACGCATGCGTATCGGGATTGACAGCCATAATTACAGGAGCACATTTTCTAAAAAAAGGAAAATACAAAAATGCAATTGTTTGCGGTGGCGATATTATTTCTGAATTCACGCCATCAGGGTTTCAATCATTTAAAGCTATTAGCCCACAACCTTGCAGGCCTTTTGATGCCAACCGGGATGGAATTACTTTGGGCGAAGGTGCAGGAACCATTATTTTATCCAGTGAAGAAAAGTATGTAAAAGAGCAAAACCCAATTATTTTTCGGGGCGGGGCAAATACCAACGATGCAAACCATATCTCCGGGCCCTCAAGAACGGGAGATGGCCTTTATTATTCCATAAGAAATGCATTAGAAGATGCAAATAAAACAGATAAAAATATCGATTATATTTCGGGCCATGGCACAGCCACACCATACAACGACGAGATGGAATCAAAAGCCATTGCATGGGCTGAGCTGGAACATGTTCCGGTAAACAGCTTAAAAGCTTACTGGGGACATACGCTGGGTGCTGCAGGAATTATAGAATGCATTGCAGGAATTTATTCCATCAAACAAAATTGCTTGATTAAAACGTTAGGATACTCAGAGCATGGTGTAAGCATACCTCTTAATATAATCTCCGAATATAAAAAAACAAAAATTAAAAACTTTTTAAAAACAGCTTCAGGATTTGGCGGAAGCAATGCAGCAGCTTATTTTTCCGAAGTCAATATCGATTAACATTGTTAATTATGGAAAATATCATTACCAAATATTGTATAATTCAAAATCACCAGGTAATTGTTGATGGGAAAACCGTATTTGAAGATACAGAGGAATTTGAATTCGGGAAATTAATGAAGGCAATTTATAAACATTATGATATAAAATATCCAAAATACTTTAAGATGGATAATTTATGTAAAATTGCATTTCTTGGATCGGAAATCTTAATGCAAGACAAGGATAATATTAAAAATATTGACCCTGCAAAAGTTGGTGTAATTTTACAAAACACACACTCAACCATTGATACCGACACAAAATATATAGACACTATTAAAGATAAGTCGAACTACTTTCCCAGTCCGGCTGTTTTTGTTTATACATTACCCAATGTTATGATTGGAGAAATCTGTATTAGACATAAATTTCAGGGGGAAAATGCCTGCTTTATTTCGAAAGATTTTGAACCAGGTTTTATTACCGATTATGTAAACGAGCTGTTTAAAAACGAAAAAATTGATACATGCATCACCGGTTACGCCGATTATATTAATGGTAAACATAAAGCCATGATGTTTTTAGTTGAAAAAAATAAGGAAAATAGAAAAGATAATATTAGTTTTAAACCCGAAATCATTAAAAACCTAATAAAGTAAAAATAGAGATGGAAGAGCTAATTTTAAAAATCAAAGAACAAGTTATTGAGGTATTAAATCTTGAAGATGTAGAGCCGGATGATATTGACACTGATGACCCACTGTTTGGCGATGGCTTAGGACTTGATTCTATTGATGCTTTAGAGTTAATCGTATTGTTGGAAAAACAATACGGAATAAAAATTGAAGACCCAAAAGACGGGAAAAAAATATTCTACTCAATCAGAACTATCGCAGAATATATCGAAGAAAATAAAAATTAAATGATTAAAACCGAAAAGGAAGAGGATATGTCAAAAAGGGTTTTTGTCACAGGAATAGGTATAATTTCAGGTATAGGAAAAAATGTAGAAGAAAACCTGCAAGCCCTTCTTAATAAACAATCGGGTATTGGTAAAATAAAATATTTAAATACCAATCATAAAGATACTATTCCGGTTTCTGAGATAAAATATTCAAACGAGGAACTCATCGAATGGTACGGACTGGATAAAAAACAACCCTATACCCGTGCTGCTTTAATTGGACTTGTTGCAGCTCACGAAGCTGTTAAAAATGCAAATATATCTGATATTAAAGAATATCGAACAGGCCTTATTTCCGGAACAACCGTTGGAGGAATGGATAAAAGCGAACTTTTTTATAAAGATTTACTTACCACCAATAATCATATTAAATATATCGAAACTCACGATTGTGGAGATAGCACCGAAAGAATAGCCGATTTTTTAGGAGTCAAAGACTTTGTATCTACAACAAGTACAGCCTGCTCATCGGCTGCCAACTCGATATTATTGGGTGCACGGATGATTAAAAATAATTTGCTCGACCGGGTAATTGCCGGAGGCACTGAATCATTAACAAAATATCATTTAAACGGTTTTAATACGTTAATGATTCTTGACCATGAGCCTTGCAAACCTTTCGACGAAAACCGGAAAGGACTGAACCTGGGCGAAGGAGCTGCTTTTTTAGTAATAGAATCCGAAGATGTGGTTAAAGCAACAGGGAAAAAAGTTTTATGCGAATTAACAGGTTATGGTAATTCCTGCGAAGCATTTCACCAAACGGCTTCTACTCCCGAAGGAAAAGGCGCATACATGGCTATGAAAGAAGCTCTGGACAGAAGCGGGCTTAAACCGGAGCAAATTGATTACATCAATGCACACGGCACAGGAACTGAAAACAACGACCTGTCCGAAGGAAGAGCCATTGAAAAACTTTTTGGCGAAAATCTTCCTAAAATAAGCTCTACCAAATCGTATACAGGACATACAACAAGCGGTGCCGGAGGTATTGAAGCGGTTATATCGGTACTGTCAATTACGCATAACCTGATTTTTCCAAACCTCAATTTCAAAGAACAAATGAAAGAGCTAAATTTTAGCCCGGAAACCGAGTTATTGGAAAACATTAAAGTAGACCACGTTTTATCCAACTCGTTTGGTTTTGGAGGAAACAATTCAGCATTAATTTTTTCAAGGTATTAGTATGGAAGTTTTTATTAAAGGCATAGGAAATATATCACCACAACATACAACGGACAACAACGCATTTTTAGATGAGGTTGTTAATCATGAGCATGATTTTCTCTCCTGCATCAAACCCAATTACAAAGAGTTTATTTCGCCCATTCAGCTCAGGCGTATGAGCAAACTGATAAAAATGGGAATCAGCGCATCGAAAATGAGTTTGCGCGATGCCGGAGTTGAAAACCCGGGATCTATTATCACAGGTACAGGATTAGGGCTGGTAGGCGATACTGAAAAATTCTTAAACCAGCTAATCGATAGCAACGAAGAATTCCTTGCTCCTACCGCTTTTATTCAATCAACACACAACACGATTAGCGGGCAGGTGGCGATTGCCTTAAAATGTTATAATTACAATAATACCTATTCGCACCGCGGATTTTCTTTCGAAAGTGCACTGCTGGATGCCATGTTATTAATTAACGACAACGATGCTGAGAATGCACTGGTAGGCGGATTTGATGAGATTACACCCGAACACCATTCCATCATAAAAAAAACCAAATGGGTAAAAGATGAAAAGATAAAAAGTCTTGACCTTTTACATCATAAGACCCAAGGAACCATTGTGGGCGAAGGTGTTATCTTTTTCACCCTAACCGGCAAAAAAGAACCGGGCACTTATGCTAAAATCAAAAATATTAAAACCATTTATAAACCTAAAAATCATCAGGTGATTGAGCAAAAAATTGAACAATTTTTTGCTGAAAATGAATTGACCAAAGAGGATATCGATTTAGTGGTATTAGGCGCTAATGGCAATATCGATACCGATGATATTTACTATCATTTGGCCGATAACTATTTCGATACCAATTATACTTATTTCAAACATTTATCAGGCGACTACCATACTGCTGGCTCGTTTGGTATGTGGATGGCGGCAAAAGCAATAAAACACCAGAAAGTACCTGAAATTGCACGCTTTAAAAAAGAATCTTTTACCGATAAACCGATTAAAAACGTACTGGTTTATAACCATTTCAGAAATATCGACCATTCATTATACCTGTTAACACAATGATTAAATTAAGAACTACAATCGTTCTTTACATCATTGTACTAATCCTGGTTTATCTCTTTCTTCCATGGAAAGGGATATTTTTTTCTATTGTCACCCTACTCCTGCTGGCACATTTAATCTATAGCTCATTCAGTATTTGCTCCCAGGCTTATATCAAAACTATATGCAATGCCGATACAAACGAAAAAAAAATTGCCCTTACTTTTGATGACGGGCCCAATGAATATACCCAGGAAGTATTAAAAATACTGGATAAACATGATATTAAAGCCACCTTTTTTTGTATCGGGAAAAATATTGAAAATAATAAAGGTATCCTTAAGGAGATTGACCATAAAGGACATTTAATTGGAAACCACACCTGGTCGCACCACCAATGGTTCGGTTTTTTTCCGGCTAAAAGAATGAAAGAAGATATCGTTAAAAACGCCGAAATGATATTCCAGCAAACCGGAAAACGGGTAAAACTATTCAGGCCGCCTTATGGAGTTACCAACCCGCCGCTAAAAAAGGCAATGGCGAGCCTAAGTTATCAAACCATTGGCTGGAGTTTACGGTCGCTCGATACGATAAAACGACCAGAGAAAGTAATACAAAAATTAAATCAAATGGTAGCACCCGGCGATATTATTCTTTTGCATGATAACCGAAAGGAAATAACTGAAATTCTGGAATCGTTTATTACCTTAGCAAAGAAAAAATCATACCAAATGGTTCGTTTAGATGAGTTAATTAATATTAAGCCGTATGAATAAACTAATCCTTACATTATTCAGCCTTTTACTTTTCTTCAATGCAATCAATGCACAAGAAAAAACCTTTGTTAAAATTTCTGATACAGAAAAAGCAAAAGAAGATTTAGAACAGTTAACTGAAGAAATATCTACCATAAAAAGCCAGTTTATTCAGGAAAAACACCTAAGCTTTTTAACCGAAAACATCATCTCAAAAGGCGAATTTTATTTTAAAAATCCATCACTCTTAAGATGGGAATATACAGAGCCTTACGAATACATTATTGTTTTTACCGATAAAAATATTTTTATCAAAGATGAAGGCAACATCAGTAGCTTTGATACTGAGTCGAATAAGATGTTCAGCGAAATTAACAACATTATGGCCGGCACCATACAAGGAAATCTTTTTAATGACAGTGAACGATTTTCCGTTGAATATTTTGAAAATGATAACCAATATCTGCTGAAACTCATTCCTAAAATGCAGGAAATGAAAAATATGTTAAAATCTATCCGGTTATTTATTGATAAATCAGATTTGTCGGTAGCCAAAATAAAAATGACCGAAAGTTCTGATGATTATACAAGCATTACTTTTATTGATAGAAAGCTGAACACAACCATTAACAATGATAAATTCGACATCCATAAATAATTTAAAAATAATTATTCTTTTTTTTATTTTTTCCCTGTTTTTTGGTTGTTCAAATCCTTATAAAAACTTAACCAAAACAGAATTCCCATCGCAACAAAAAAATGAAATACCCTATGCATTGCCAAAAGTTGAAAAAACATTGATATACAAGACAGGCATTGACTTTTATAATCGGGAAATTAGCGGATTGCTGATAATCAAAAAAACAGAGGAACAGAACTATAGGATTGCTTTAACCACACAATTTGGTTTAAAGATTTTTGATTTTGCACTGAATGAAGGAAACTTAAAAGTGGTTTATTGTATTGATTATCTAAACAAGAAGTCTATTATTTCTACATTCGAAGATGATTTTAACCTGCTGCTGATGCAAAACAAATTTGAGCAAATATATACGTTCCAAAAAGAGGAAAAAAAATACAAAGGGTGGGTTTTTCAGTCAGGGAAGATGAATTATTATTACCTGATGAACACAGAAAAGCGACAAATAGAGAAGATTGAGCAAAGAAAACGAAATGCAAAAAAAATATCCGTAGATTTGTATAATTACAACAATCATTTACCCTTAAACATAAAGCTGGAACACCACAATATCAAACTAAAAATGAATCTTAAACGAATTCAATAAATATATGCTGTTAAAAAATTTTTATACCATAAAAGAGATTAACCCATCCGATAAGGAAAATATAGAAGTTGTTATCGAACTAAACAAAGACCACGAGATTTATAAAGGACATTTTCCGGGCAATCCGGTGGTACCAGGCGTTTGTCTTACCCAGCTGATAAAAGAAATAATAGAAAATATTGAAGCACGAGATGTAATGCTTGTATATGCCAATAATATTAAATTTATGGCGGTTGTAAATCCTGAGATTAACAATATCTTACAAATAGACCTCAAAATAAAACACGATGAGGAACAAAACATCATTAAGGTAAATAGTGTTACACATTATAAGGATAAAGTTTTTTATAAATTTAAGGGTAATTTTAAGGCTAAATAATTTTGTGGTAAAGGATGGAAGATTCAGTGGAAAAATACCGGGAGCTTTTTAAAGAAAAAAAATGTTGTGTGATTATTCCTACCTACAATAACGGCCAAACGCTGGAGAAGTTACTCCATGATGTTTTAGCATATACCAAACAGGTAATTGTTGTAAACGATGGCTCTACCGATAAAACAGCTGAGATATTACAAAAATTTAATCAGATAGATGTAGTAAGCTACGCGAAAAACAAAGGAAAAGGATACGCCCTTCGTAAAGGAATCCGCCATGCTTACGAACAAGGTTTTTTATATGCCATAACTATTGATTCAGACGGGCAGCATTTTCCGGGCGACCTGCCCAAATTTGTTAAACAAATTGACGACCACCCAAATTCTATCATCATAGGGAACCGAAATATGGACCAGGATGGTATTCCCGGGAAAAGCAGCTTTGGAAACCGATTCTCGAATTTTTGGTTTTGGTTCGAAACCGGCATAAAACTTCCCGATACCCAATCGGGTTTCAGGTTATATCCACTGGAACCGCTAAACAAAATGAAGTTTTTTACCCGGAAATTTGAATTTGAAATTGAAGTCATCGTACGGGCAGCCTGGAAAGGCATAGAAGTAACTACCATTCCCATACAGGTTTATTATGCTCCCAAAGAAAAAAGGGTTTCCCATTTCAGGCCATTTCGCGATTTTTCGAGGGTAAGCGTTTTAAATACCATCCTGGTAATTTATGCTTTACTGATTGTAAAACCTTTTGTTTTTGTAAAAAAGCTCAATAAAAAAAATATCCGGGAGTTTTATCGTAATCAAATCCTGCAAAACAAAGAGCCCAATATTAAAATTACGTTTGCCGTGATGTTAGGAGCATTTATGGGAATTGCTCCGGTTTGGGGGTACCAAATGATGATTGCTTTTGCCCTTGCACACTTTTTAAAATTAAACAAAGTAATCGTGCTGGTAGTATCAAATATCAGTATTCCGCCAATGATACCTATTATATTGTGGGCCAGTTTCAAAACCGGCGGATTATTTATTGATGCCGGTAAACTTAACCTGAAGTACCAATCAGATATCAGTTTTGATTTAATTAAAGATAATCTAATTCAATATATTATAGGAAGCCTCGTTTTTGGTATAATACTGGCTGTAGTTTTTGGCTTGATTACGTATATTTTATTATTGATTTTCAGAAAAAAAACTGCTGTACAGGAACAGTATATAGAATCTTATCAGGATTAATCTATCAATTATATGTCTATTTTTTTTAGCAATCTATATTATACATCCAAAAAATACAGAATCACTTTTGCCCTTATTATTTTAGGGATTTTCGGCTTATCTGTCTCTCTGGTTTCCCAATTAAAATTCGAAGAAGATATCACCCGCATGCTGCCCTCGGATGAAAAAATTCAGCGTGTAAGCCAGGTTTCGCAAAAAATCAACTTCATGGATAAGTTGATTATCAATATTTCCTTTCGGGATAGCTCTGTTACCCGTCCAAACGAATTAATCCGCTTTGCCGACCAGCTAAACGACAGCTTAATCAACTACCGGCCCGAATATATAAAAGATATCAACTACCAGGTGTCGGATAAGTTAATGATTGATTTGTATGATTTGTTTTTCGAAAACCTTCCCATCTTTTTGGATGAAAGTGATTACAAAAAAATTGATGACCGATTGGATGCGCAAAACATTAATAATGCCATAAAAGGCAACTTCAAAACCCTGATATCGCCTGCCAGCATGGCGATGAAAAAATATATTACCAAAGACCCGCTACATTTTACGCCCATAGTACTTGATAAATTAAAAACATTTCAGGTTGGCGACAACTATGAGATTTATCAAAACCGTATTTTTACCAAAGACAAAAAAAATCTTAGTTTATTTATCACCTCAGCATACCCGTCGGGAGAAACACAAAAAAACAGTCAACTGATACAGGTTCTTAGTCAGGCAATTGACAGCCTTGAACAATCCTACAACCACCAAATTCAGGCCCAATATTATGGTGCTGCAGCTGTAGCCGTAGGAAATGCACAACGGATTAAAAAAGATATTTCGATAACCATTACCATTGCTATTATTGTGCTGCTGGTATTTATGAGTATCTTTTTCCGGAAAAAAAGCATTTTCTTAATCCTGTTTTTACCCGCACTTTTTGGCGGAAGCATGGCGTTGGCTGTCCTATTCCTGATAAAAGGGAAAATATCCGCCATTTCGCTCGGGATAGGTTCTGTACTACTGGGCATTACCGTCGATTATGCCCTGCACTTATTTACACATTTCCGAAGCGTAGGCAATGTTAAACAAGTAATGAAAGATATTGCCACTCCGGTTTTAATGAGCTGTTTAACTACCGCTTCCGCCTTTCTTTGTTTATTATTTGTAAGCTCCCGGGCTTTACAGGATTTAGGCTTATTTGCTGCCATCAGTGTTACCGTTGCTGCATTGTTTTCGCTTATCGTTTTACCTCATTTTTTAAAATCCAAAGACTACAAAAAAGCATTACAAAAAGAACAAAAATCATGGATAGAAAAAATCACTGCATATCCATACGAAAAAAATAAATTCTTAATTATTGCCATTGTTGTATTTACAATTATAGCTTTTTTCTGGTCGGGAAAAACATCGTTCGAAGGCGATATGGATACCATGAATTACCTATCGGATGAACTAAGAAAAGCCGAAGCCGACCTGAATAAAATTGCCAATGTTACCGAAAAATCGGTTTATGTAATTAGCACAGGCGACAATCTGCAGGATGCCTTACAAAACAACGAAAAATCCATTCCCAGGTTAGAAAAATTACAACATCAGGGATTGATATCACAGTATACTTCGGTAAGTAAATTACTGCTCTCCGATTCGCTTCAAAAAGTGAGAATCGAACGCTGGAAAAAATTCTGGACACCAGAAAAAATAGAACTGCTACAAGAAAACCTACGCAAAGCAGGGAGCCAATATAAATTTAAGCCGGAATCGTTTGCTTCATTTTTAAACCTTCTAAACAAAGAATTTAAGCCGGTGAAGCAATCTGAATGGGCAGCATTGCGGGAACTGTTTTTAGACGAATACATCACCGAAAGGGATGACATGACAACCATTGTGAGTATTTTAAAAGCCGACGAAAAAAACAAACCGCCGATTTACGAATCTTTTGCCAAAAATGAAGAAACCATTGTTTTTGATAAAAAATTCATCACCGATAACTTAATCCGGGTGTTGAAAGATGATTTTAATACATTGGTAAAACTATCTCTTGCCGTTGTCTTTGTAATCCTTTTACTTTCGTTTGGCCGGATAGAACTGGCTTTACTTACTTTTATCCCGATGGCATTATCATGGGCTTGGACACTGGGCATCATGGGTATTTTTGGAATAAAATTTACCATCTTTAATATCATTATCTCTACCTTTATTTTCGGGTTAGGCATTGATTACAGTATCTTTATCATGCGCGGATTGTTGCAGGAATATAAATATGGAGTTAAAAATCTTTCCTCGTACAAAACTTCTATTTTTTTATCAGCCATAACAACCATTACCGGAATTGGCGTTTTGATTTTTGCCCAACATCCGGCATTAAAGTCCATGGCTTTATTATCCATTATCGGGATTTTATCGGTAATCATTATCTCATATACCATTGAACCGGCACTTTTTAAACTCATCATTTTAAACCGGAAAAAGAAAGGAAAAGTAGCTTACTCGCTTTTAGATGCTATTGCTTCGATTTTTGCCTGGACTATCTTCATCCTTGGCTCCTTTTTTACGACAATCGTAGGTTTTATTCTGTTTAAAATCTTACACATCAAAAACAAAAAAATAAAATTAATTTATAATTACGCTATCGTTTCCTCTGCCTCCAGCCTTTTTTATGCCATGTTCAATATCAAAAAAAGGATTATTAACCCAAACAAGGAAAAACTAAGAAAGCCGGCGGTAATCATCTGCAACCATCAATCGCATATCGATTTGATTTACAATATGACCTTAGGCCCAAAAGTCATTATCTTAACCAACGACTGGGTGCAAAAAAGCAAAATCTATGGTCAATTAGTCCAGATGGCTGATTTCTACCCGGTATCGGAAGGATACGAGAATTTACTTCCGAAATTGCAAGCAAAAGTTGATGACGGATTCTCTATTTTGGTTTATCCGGAAGGTACACGGTCTGTAAATTTTAAAATGAGGCGTTTCCATAAAGGCGCTTTTTATATCGCCGAAAAATTAAAGCTCGATATCCTGCCCATTGTATTACACGGAACGGGTTTTTGCATGACCAAAGGCGATGATTTGCTGGTTAAAAAAGGAATTGTTACGGCTAAATATTTAGATAGAATATCACCTGAAAATAAGGAGTTTGGTGACCATTATTCGGAAAGAGCAAAAAAAATCGGCCGTTATTTTCGAAAGGAGTATTATGAGATACGCGAAGAAACGGAAGACACCAAATTTTATCGCGATAAGTTGATAAAAAATTATATTTACAAAGGACCGGTTTTAGAATGGTATTTAAGAGTTAAATTACGGCTGGAAAATAATTACGAACTGTTCGATTCGCTGATTCCGCTAAAGGCAACAATATACGATATTGGCTGCGGATATGGGTTTTTATCCTACATGCTGCATTTTGTGTCGGAAGACAGAAAGATTACCGGAATTGATTATGATGAAGAAAAAATTTCAGTAGCAAATAACTGCAACTTAAAAAATGCAAGCATACAATTCGATTGTGCCGATGTTAACCAATATGATTTTAAACCAGCAGATGTTTTTATACTAAGCGATGTTTTACATTATATTCCTGAACGAAAACAGGAAAAAATCGTTCAAAAATGTATTGACAATTTGAATGATAATGGAATGATTATTATCAGGGATGCAAATACAAAACTTAAGGAAAGGCATAAAGGAACCAAATGGACAGAAATATTTTCGACCAAAATTTTTGGTTTCAATAAAACTGCAGACCAATCCAAAGCATTGTATTTTTTATCTTCTGATGATATATTTAATATGTTTAAAAAACACCAAATGGATGTAGAAGTTATTGATCAATCTAAATTAACATCCAATTTGATTTATGTAATTCAAAAAAATAAACATGTCTAAATACGATGTTGTTATCATAGGAAGTGGGCTGGGCGGCCTTATTTGCGGGAATATCCTGAGCAAAGAAGGGAAAAAAGTATGTATCCTGGAAAAGCAACATCAATTTGGTGGCTCCCTGCAAACCTTTAAGCGAAATGGAAACATTTTTGATACGGGAGTGCATTATATTGGGGGGCTTGAAGAAGGACAAAACCTCAATCAATATTTCAAATATTTTGGCATTCTTAATCAACTTAATGTCAAACGCCTTGACCACGATGCCTTTGACATTATCCAGCTGGATGGCAAGAATTATCCTATGTCTCAGGGATTTGACCATTTTATAGAAACACTGGTAAAATTGTTTCCGGGAGAAAAAGCAAACCTGATTGAATATAAAAATCAAATCCAAAAAGTATGTGATGCTTTTCCTCTTTATAACTTAGAGGCAACATTAAACTATGATACTGAATTGCAATATTATGAAAAAAATATTGCTGACTTTTTAAAATCCATCACCCAAAACAGAACATTGCAAAATGTCCTGGCCGGGAATAATTTCCTGTATGCCGGCGACCCTTATAAAACGCCACTATTTATTCATGCATTGATCGAAAACTCATTTATCGAAAGTGCTTATCGCTTTATTGACGGAACTTCTCAATTAGCCGATGTGCTTATACGGGAAATTAAACAAAACGGAGGAACTTTATTCAAAAATAGTGAGGTAATAAAATTACATATCCAAAATAAAAACATTGAATATGCAGAAATAAGTACCGGAGATAAAATTTTTGCTAACCAGTATATTTCTGCCGTTCACCCCTCGCAAACCCTGAAAATGATTAACGAGCAGCATTTACGCAAATCGTACCGCACTCGTTTGAGTGAAATGAAAAATACCACGTCTGTGTTTGTGCTTTATGCATCGTTAAAACCGGAGAAATTTAAATATTTTAACTCCAACTTTTATCATTTCAAGGATAATGATGTATGGACCGTACCGAATTACGACCCAAGCAGATGGCCTCAAAACTATCTTTTCCTAACACCTCCTGTTAGCGGTAATCATCAATATGCTAAAAGTGCCATTGCTATGACTTACATGAAGTACGATGAAGTTCTACAATGGGAAAACACAAAAACCGGTAACCGAGGAAACGATTACGAACACTTTAAGCAACAAAAAGCCGAAATTTTTATAGATGAAATAAATCAACAATTTCCTGGTTTTAAAGATAGTATAAGTAAGTATTACACTTCTACACCACTAACTTATCGCGATTATACAGGAACAGCAGAAGGTTCTATGTATGGTGTTTTCCGCGATTGTAATAAACCTTTACAAACCAAAATATCTACACGAACAAAAATACCGAATTTGCTGTTTACTGGTCAGAATATTAATATGCACGGTGTACTGGGTGTTACAGTTGGCGCTGTATTAACCTGCTCGGAGCTCATCGGATTAGAATATTTAATGAATAAAATTAATCATGCTTAGAAAGATTGTTCGATTTTTTTTAAAAACACTTGCTATTATAGCCGGAATCCTTCTGGTTCTATTCATTTTATTTAAATTAACTACAAGAATAGATAAACCTGATATTCCCAAAAATTTTAGTCTGGCTGAAGATATTGAAACTACTGATTCAAACTTTTACCACATAAAAAATAACTGGTTACAGAAAAACAAATACGGTCTTTGGGAAATGTATATCGAAGGAGAACCATACGAACGAGGAGTGATAAATGGGAAATTAACTCAAGAATTAATTTTTAAACAGGAAGATGCTTTTGTTAAACAAATTAAAAGAATGATTCCCTCCGAGCGGTATTTAAAATTTTTAAAGAGTTTTATTGCCTTTTTTAACCGGAATATCGATAAGCATGTAATTCCGGAATACCAGCAGGAGATTTACGGTATTTCCCAATCGGCTTCGGAACAATTTGCATTTATCGGACCCAATTACCACCGGATATTAAATTACCATGCAGCTCACGATATAGGCCATGCCTTACAAAATATGAACCTTGTAGCCTGTACCGCTTTCGCGGGATGGAATAAGCGTTCATCGGACAGTTCACTGATTATCGGGCGTAATTTCGATTTTTATGTGGGAGATGAATTTGCCGAAGAAAAAATTGTGATGTTTTGTAATCCAGAGCAGGGGCATAAATTTATGATTGTAACCTGGGGCGGAATGATTGGTGCTACTTCCGGCATGAACGACCAGGGACTCACGGTTTCGCTGAATGCAGCCAAATCGGACATTCCTTTTGGTTCTGCAACACCTATTTCACTGGTTGCAAGGGAAATCCTGCAATATGCTGCAACCATTGACGAAGCTTACGCAATTGCCGAACAAAGAAAAACATTTGTTTCAGAACAACTATTTATCGGCTCGGCCAATGAGAGAAAAACAGCAACCATAGAAAAATCGCCCAAAAAACAAGCTTTATTCTCAACCAGTGAAGATTACCTGATTAGCAGCAACCACTTCCAAAGTAAAGAACTTAAACGACCGGATATACTTTATTCTAATACCTCGGACTATGCAACGCTATATCGTTTTGAACGTACAGAAGAACTATTGGAACAAAACTATGCGTTAAACCTTTCCAATGTTGTATCCATTTTACGAGACCAGAAAGGGTTAAATAATGAAAATATCGGAATGGGAAATGAAAAAGCAATCAATCAGCTTATTGCTCACCACTCGGTTATTTTTAAACCCGAAGAATTAAAAGTGTGGGTTTCAACATCGCCCTATCAATTGGGTGAGTTTGTCTGTTACGATTTAAATAAAATATTTTCAAAAGCTACCCAAGTTAAAAAATTCGAGATTATGGATGAAAGGAATTTATTGATCCCTGCCGATTCATTTCTTTATTCGAACGATTACGATAATTTTAAAAGGTTTAAAGTTTTACGAACTACCATAAAAGAAGCCATTATAACCGAGACAAGAATACCTAATGAAGCCTTAATTTTTAACGAAATTATAGCATTAAACAGCGAATTTTTTGAAACTTATGTTTATATTGGCGATTATTACAATCATTTCAGCATTTACAATAAAGCTATTGGGGCATACAGAGAAGCATTAACAAAAGAAATTCCAAATATTTATCAAAAAGAAAGTATTTTGGAAAAAATTAATGAACTAGAAAATTGATTTTAAAAGCAAAAAGTATTTATATCAAATTATTAAATGCCCGAAACATTTAACAATATAGAATATGACCTTGCCATAATTGGTGCTGGTATTAGTGGTTTAACAGCAGCTGCGTTGGCAGGTAAATTTGGCCTAAAATGTTGTATTCTTGAAAAAGAGCCAAAACCGGGAGGATATCTTGCTGGCTTTAACAGAGATGGTTTTAAAATTGATACGGCCATACATTGGTTAAATCAATGTAACAAGAACGAAATGGCCGGCCGTATTCTTAATTTAATTGGCTCCGATAGCCCCGAAATAAGAATAATGCAAAAAATACATCGTTTCAAAGGTGATACTTATGATTATCTGCTTACCAATAATCCCGATGAATTGAAGGAAAAACTAATCTCGGATTTTCCTCACGAAAAAAGAGGAATTAAAAAATTCTTTAGAACAGCACAAAAAATAGGGAAAGCATCAATAAAATATGCCAGACTTTTTAGAACAGAAGAAAGCATGTCTTTTTTTGAGAAAGCTATTTTCAAGTTAAAACTATTGAAATTTGTCCTTCCGCTGATCAGATATATTTTCTACAGTGGAGAAAAAGGTGTTAGTAAAGGGCTTAATCTATTTTTTAAAGATAAAAAACTACATCAATTATACCAATCCGAAAAAGATCTTCTTTCGTGCTTATTTCCAATAGCATGGGCGTATAACAATGGTTATCAGACACCTGTAAAAGGTGGAGCAAAAGTATTTGTTCAGTGGCTTATGCATGTTAATAAGTACTACGAAAATGATTTTATCTTTAATGCAGAAGTAACCAAGCTTGAAATCAACAATAAAGTATGTGAAAGTATTATATTTAAACAAAATGGCAACCTTTATAAACTAAAGAGCAAGCATGTAATTTCAGCCAGCGATGTTGAAACTTTATACACCAAAATGCTTCCGGAAAATACAATTTCGAAAAAGTTTAAGAAAAAACTTGAGAATGCAGTTCTATACAGTTCTGCGTTCACTGTATCTGTTGCCCTGGATTGTCCTGCCGAAAACCTTGGAATTAATCAGGAACTGATTTGTATTACCAAAGAAAATATTGCACGAGATGATCATGATGGTGGCAATCCTTTCATAAGCGATATCAGCATTTTATCGCCTTCGGCCCGTGATAAATCTGTTATCCCCGATAGAAAAGGGTTAATCACTTTATATATGCCGGCTTATATAAATTATAAAAACTATTGGTTTACAGAAAAAGATTCCGGTGGTAATTTTATTCGTACCGAAAAATATAACAAACTAAAAACAGAAACAGCAGAAATATTAATTGAAAGAGTTGAAAAAGGATTATCAATTGATTTAAAAAGTCATATTCTTTTTTATGATGTTTCAACACCTATTACTTATTTAAGATATACGGGCAATAAAAATGGTACCATGATGGGAGCACGCCCCGGAAAAGAAAATATGCAGTCAGGAATAGCACACCACCAAACACCCATTAAAAATTTAATATTAGGCGGACATTGGGCTGATTTAGGCGGTGGGGTTCCAATTTGTGTTAAATCAGCTGCAAACGCGGTACTTCTTGTTCTAAAAAAAGAAAATAAACAAATGTTTAGGTTGCTTGCAAATTATATGGATGGCAAAACAACTATTGACCAAATAAATAATTCTTCATTCGTTAAAGAATACAATAACTCCTGGACTAATTAAAAATCAATATATTTTATAATACAATGTGCAACTGCTCTTTAAAGCTATTTTTAAAATTCAATGGACTTATGCCAATTCATTTTTGAGAACCAAAAAAATGCTTACTTTTGCCAACTTAAAAAATAATTAAAGATGAAAATATTACGCATTTTACAAGTACTTCTAATTACATCAATCATAACATCATGTGCAACTACAAAACTCACTGAAGAAGGAGAAATTGCCTACAAGGAAAAAAATTACAAAGCTGCAATTGAATCACTGGAAAAGGTGATAGAAAGTAAAGAAAGCCGAGGCAAAAAAGCTAAAGGAATCGTATATTTTAAAGCCGGGAAATCAGCACTCGAACTGGAGCAAATAGATAAAGCGCGAAAATACCTTGAATTGGCAGAACAAACCGAATATGAATCGCCAGAATTATATGCCTCACTTGCAAAAGTTTATAAAATAATCGATAATTTATCCAAAGAGATAAACGTACTAGAAGATTATCACAAAAAATATCCCAACGGAGAAAAAATAAATGAAATAACCATTCGATTATTCGAAACCTATGTAGAAAGTAAAAATTGGGATTTAGCGGTTGACTTATGGCCTGAAATTGAAAAACAAGCGCAAAATGATGCCAATTTGCTTGCAGGATATCTGATTGTAAACAAAAACCTGGGAAACAACAGTACTTGTGATAAACTTGCACTACAAATTTTTGAACTGGACGATGAAAACATTATTGCACTGGAATGGTATGCCAAAAAGTTCTACCTGGAAGCTGATAATCTATATGTTTCAGAAATGAAAGCTTACAAAAACAACAGAACAACCAGTCAGTACAAGCGATTGTTGAATGCACTGGAAAAAGTATACCCAACGTTTAGAAAATCACGCGATTATTTCCTAAAATTATACCGAATTGACCCTAACCCAGAATATGCTAAATACCTGGGAGATATTTATACACGATTGGGTGACGAGCAGAAAGCGAATTATTATTACAATAAGGCAAACTAGTTCAATAGAACACAGATTCAATAAATTGAAAACACCTATTGAGCAGATCGTCACAAATTAATGTTTTGTGTATGGTAGAAATAAAAGCGGCAGTAAGCAGTTTACACGTTGGTAGTTGTTTGGCAGCAGGGAGCAGCTTAATTCAAAAAAAGCCTTAGCGTCTTGGCGCCTTGGCGAGAGAAAAATTAGAAAGCGGCAGGAAGCAGCTGCAGGAAGCAGTTTACACGTTGGTAGTTGTTTGGCAGCAGGGAGCAGCTTAATTCAAAAAAGCCTTAGCGTCTTGGCGCCTTGGCGAGAGAAAAATGGAACCGGCAGTAGACAGCAGCAGAACTCCTTCGCTTCGCAACCGCACGCTGCCGCTGAAGCTTTAGCGTAAGCGTCTAAAGCTTATAGCGAACGCGGTGAAGCTCCGGAGTTCGAAGGATATAAGTTTCAAATACCAGGACAGAGAGAAGCAATTATACTATTTTACCAATCTACAAAAAACTCTCTACTTTTTTCCTTCTTTTAATGATAAGATGTTAAATTTGTAAGTTATCAAAATACTTACTAAGATGATGTTTCCCGAAAATATAGATTACCAGTCAAAACAAGAGATTAAAAGCTATCAGGAAGATAAGCTGAAGGAAATTTTTCAATATGTTAATCATTACTCCATATTCTATCAGGAGCTTTTTAAAAAGCATAACATTGATATTTCGACGATAAATACATTGGAAGATCTGCAAAAACTTCCATTTACCGAAAAAGATGATTTGTATAAACGAAATGATGATTTTATTTGTGTTGAAAAAACGAAAATCGTTGATTATATTACCACTTCAGGAACCTTGGGCGACCCAGTTACCTTTGCTTTAACAAATGCTGATTTAGACCGGTTGGCATACAATGAATGTAAATCATTTAAAATTTCGGATGGAAAACCTGAAGATATTTACCAGCTAATGGTAACACTCGACCGCCGTTTTATGGCCGGATTAGCCTATTTTTTAGGTATCAAAAAGCTGGGTGCCGGAATGGTGCGTGTAGGAAACGGAATGATTGAGCTGCAATGGGATACCATTCAACGAATAAAACCCAATGCGCTGGTTGCTGTACCATCGTTTATCTTAAAACTGATTGAATATGCCGAAGCCAAAGACATTGATTATAAAAATTCGAGCATTGAAAAAGCCATTTGTATTGGAGAAGCGTTGCGAAATCCTGATTTTACTTTAAATACGTTGGGACAACGTATTAAAGACAAGTGGGACATTAAATTATATTCAACCTATGCATCCACAGAAATGGGTGCTGCTTTTGCCGATTGTGAGCATGGAATTGGAGGCCATCATCACCCTGAGTTGTTAATTGTTGAATTTGTTGATGAAAACAATCATCCTGTAAAAGAAGGTGAACCCGGCGAATTGGTTATTACAACACTGGGAGTTGAAGGAATGCCGCTTATCCGGTTTAAAACCGGCGATGTAGTGCAGCACTTTTCTGAGACTTGTGCCTGCGGAAGAAATACAATACGACTGGGGCCTGTTATTGGGCGAAAAAATGAAATGATTAAGTACAAAGGAACAACCCTTTATCCACCAGCATTGTATGATATTTTAAACGAAATGGAATATGTTGACAATTATGTGGTTGAAGTTGAAACGAACCAAATTGGAACTGACGATATTTTAATTCGAGTGGCTACCAACGGGCATACACCCGAAAATTTTGAAAAGCTCATTAAAGATCATTTCAGGGCTAAATTAAGAGTAGCTCCAACCATCATGTTTCAAACAGGCGAAGAAATTAATAAAATCAAATTTCCCGAGTTAAAACGAAAACCTGTTGTGTTTATTGATAAACGGAAGAAATAGCTTAGTAAAATAGTTAATTCATAAAACAGAACTTATTGTTGTTTTGGAGATAGTAAAAAGAATTATAAACACAGTGTTTCACCAACTAAGTCACAGAGCAACACAGTATTAAAAAATGACAACAGAAACAAATATACATTAAGAAAAATTGATTAGACCAACCATAAAATAAAATAAACAAAAGGAATCAAACTAAAGCCTGATTCCTTTTACTTTTAAAAAAACACTATATTTTTATTCAAAATATTCAAAAACATCTATAATATCCAGATAAACGCCATCAAAACCTGCGTCTAGTATTTTCTTCAGATACGAATCGTTATTTCCATAAATAATAGATTGCCAATCAGCATCCCAGTAGGTTACTTTATAATTCCCTTCCCAGTCGGGATTTTCGTTTTCGATCCACGAAGGAGAACCAACTGTCCATGATTCATTCCAATAGTATCTGTAATCTTCTGCTTCCCCAATACTCATGTAAGATACTACTAAACGTTTTCCACCATTTTGCTTAGCCTTTAATTGAGTTACTTCATCTGCAGTAAATAACACATCATCAAAAAAACAGTCCATAATTAATACATCGTAGTTTGTTGCTGTGATAGCTGTTATAAATTGCTCTTTTGATGTAAAATTCTCTGGATTTGATAAATAAAGAAAATTTTCTGCATCGCTCAAAGTTGATATAACTTGATTATTAACATTATGTGGAACTAACGGGTAATCGGGTATCAGATTCAATTCGCGATCAGGTGCTGCAAAACCAATATATCCCTTTAACTCATTTTGAGCATATGAATCATCCATTTTAGTGTGTGTCCAACAATAATCAGTAGTTAAAACTTCAACATTATTATCTTCACATACATCAAGATAAGAAATCATGTAATCCCAATCAGTTTCAGGTGTTGCGACATCATCATTATCATAACCATAAAACAGGTCTTCACGTCCTACCCCATCAATTGCAGTAAGATAAGAAGTGCAGGCGGTTCCATTTTCTTCTCCATCAATTGTAACCAGTTCCTGCCCGTTTTGCGGGATGATCATAAAATCAGAGTTTATGGCTTTAGCATAAGTGCTAATGCCAATTACAAAGTTTCGCATTTCTTGCTTGAAATCTTTGTCGTACAAATTTTCCTCTTCCTCATCATCGGAACAAGATAATAGTATGGCAAACAATACTAAAAACCAGGCAATTTTTTTCATTCGAATATATTTTGGTTAAACTACTTAATATTTGAATGTTATATTTTTCTATTTGTCTTTAATGGTATTTGTTGCCTCACACGATTGTTTATTTTTTAAGGTGTTCAGCGAACCCTCATGTTTTATTCATATCCTTGTTGTGTAAAACAGTGTATGAGGGTTTCATCGGTAAAGTTATTGGTTATAGGGCAAGTTACAGAATACCTACCCTAAAGTCAATAGATTGATCAAAAGCCTAAATTTCATAAAACCCTTTTGCCGTAATCGCTAAAATAACGATTAAAACAATGCTGATAATAACTGAATACAAAGTAAGCGAACCTAGTGTTTTAAAAAATGCTCCGGTATATGTTCTTTTATAAAATCTTTTTATCCCAAACATTAAATAAATTGGAATACCCCACCATAAATAAACAATAAAATTCGATATTGAATCAGGCGATAATTTCATTAAAACAATTAACAATGATGAAATTCCAAAAATAAAAGAATGAAAATTGATTGAAAATATTAAGTGTTTTACATACAATAATCTCGATTTCCATAAGATCAAGGCTAGAATTAATGCAAAAAACGGCATTAATAAAAATAAAACATACGAAAGGGTATTTAAAAACCTGTCAAAAAACAGATCTTTTTTCTCAGCAGCATTAAGTCCGCCAATTACTAATTGTTTTTGCCAGGAAGTTGCCGATGTATCGTTTAAAGTTTCCTCTTTAATGGTTTCTAAATCTTGCTTTTCCAAATTTTCAGATGTAATTAAAGATTTGAATTTCGCTGAATCACTTTTTATCATTGCAGCTTGATTTTCTTCGGTAATATCTGACTTTTTTTCAGTTGAATCAGCTAGTTCATTTGTATTAACACCAACAAAATCATTTTTAATTTCGTCTGATGTTGTAAACTGTACTAAAAAGAAAAACAAAATACTAAAGATCATATACATACGAACCGGAGGAACGTACTTTTTTCGTCTTCCTTTAAAATATTCTTCAGTTAAAAATCCGGGTTTAATAAAAAAAGGAATCAAAGTGTTAAATAATCTAATGTCTAAATTTATTGAATCTAATAAATCACCTATAATCTGTTTTATCGGCTTATTAAAATCTTTATTCGATTGTCCGCAATTCGGGCAATATTTCCCCACTTCGGTTTCACCACAATTTGGGCAAATTAAAAAATCAAATTCTGTAACTTGCTGATTTTTTATCTTATTTCTTCTTAATAAATTCTTATTCATACCTTAAAAATTGATGCACGAAAATAATTATAATATGATAAAATACCAACAAAACAAAGCATTACAGATATCATGACCAAAAATTCTAATGGGATAATAATTTGATTTATAGGATTAATCATGAATAAAATAAAGCATTATTCAAAAACAAAAACCTTAAGAATAATAGATAAGAAATAAGATAAAAAAGAGTAATCTAAGGCGAGAGAATATTAATACTTTTTAAATATCAGTGTAGCATTATGCCCGCCAAAGGCAAATGAGTTGCTAATGGCAACATTTACGTTTTGCTTGCGGGAATTGTTTGGAACGTAGTCTAAATCCAGTTCTGGATCAGGTTCATCAAGATTTATGGTGGGTGGAATTATGCCATCATGAACAGCTAATACAGAAACAATACCTTCAATAACGCCGGCAGCACCAATGGTATGTCCGATCATTGATTTTGTTGAAGATATGGGAATATTGTATGTTTTTTCACCAAAAACTTTCTTTATGGCTTGCGTTTCGTATAAATCGTTCAGCATGGTTGATGTACCATGTGCATTAATATAATTTACCTCATTGGGTGAAATTTTTGCATTTTTCAATGCCAGTGCCATGGTATTGGCCATACCTTCACCCTCGGGTTTTGGAGCCATAATATTGTACGATTCGTTGGTAAAAGCATAATCGGCCATTTCGGCATAAATTTTTGCATTTCTTTTTTTGGCATGTTTTTCCGATTCCAGGATCATAATTCCTGCACCTTCGCCAATAACAAAACCATCTCGGTTTTTAGAAAACGGACAGCTAGCTTTTTCGGGTGCATCATTATTTAAAGAAATGGCATATAATTCGTTAAAACCTTCTATTTCTTCTTTATTAATAATTGAATCGGCGCCGCCAACAATCATCAAATCAGCCCTGCCGCTTTTAATCATATCATATCCTAAAGCAATGGCATAAGCAGATGATGAGCATGCAGATGATGTTGTAAAGTTAGGCCCTTCGATATTGTAGCGCATACCAATCCAAGCTGGCATGGCGTTGTTCATGCGCTTGATAATCATATTTTTTGAAGTAGTTCCCTGCTCGGTACTTGAATCACCTGTATTTACAACTCCGATGATTACTCCGGCACGTAGTTTATCGATGGTGTCAAAATCTATTTGGTGTTTTTCAACTGCCTCAACGGCACACACATAACACATCTCCGTAACACGCGTCATTTGTTTCGAAAGGCGTTTTTTGATTACAGAAGATGATTTTTCTTCAAACTCAGCAGGCAATTCTGCTGCAATTTGTGTTTGACTTTCGGATGCATCAAACAAAGAAATTTTTCGAATACCGTTTTTTCCTTCTTTAATATTCTTCCAGCTTTCTTCCCAGTCAAGGCCTAATGCATTAAGCATATTAAACCCCGTAACTACAACTTTTTCTGCCATCTATTTAAAAAATCGTTTTTAAAATTCTTTGCCAAAAATAACAAAATAATTGGATTTTAGATAATGGTTATTCAATTACAATTCCAATCCACAGAATTCCTTAATGGCATTTTTATAAACACCATCCTGATTGAGTTTGTTCAAAAAATATTGATTGAAAGAAACCTGAATTTTGTTTTGTAAAAATGTTAATATTGCAGCTTCTGACTTTTTATTCACTTCCTGTAAAGCATTTATCTCAAGCATAGGTTGTTCCAATGCAATTTTTTCACTTATATAGGCTAGTAGAGTTTTATATTTTTCCGTTTGGTTTTCCATTATAGTATAATTTTGAATGGATTGGTACATGGTAGACAAACCAACGTGATCCATCATCTCGAATAAACCAAAATCAGGAATAATGTTTTGTGAGACTTGATCTACAATCGGCAATGGAATATTTTGTTCTATGGCAAAATGAAAAGCTTTTACCTGCAAATCCAATAAAAACCGATTCAGTAGAAAAGCATTTCGCTCATCCTGAATTACATATTTTTTATTAATGGATGATAAAAAAGACCGGAGCATCTCTAACTTGTCCGAATCATAATTGTCGGGCAATATAAGCTCCACAATATTTTTAAAAGCCACCGGATAAAAAAAGTGCATGCCTGCAACCGGGAAATGAACTGACAAATATGAAGGTAAAACTGAAGAAGAATTGGAAACAACAGCGCAGGTTGGTTGAATGATTGATTTTAACTCCGAAAATAAATCAATCTTCGCTTTTTGATCTTCAATAATCGTTTCAATAATCAGATCACAATTTTTAAGGTCACCAAGGGCATTGGTAACCTGATTATCTTTTTTATGATCAAACTGTTCCTGAGAAATGAGCTGATGTTTAAGCTGCCTGTTTAGTTTTTTTAGATAGGATTTTTTAATTTTCTCTTTTTTTTCAGCATTCCGAACAAACCATACCAACTGAATATCAAAATTATTCAGGTAATTAAAAATATCCTGTCCCATTTTGCCACTGCCGATAATACCAATTTTTTGCATCATCATTCGATTAATCTTTCTCAAAAATAAAAAAATATCAGTCACAAATTATAAAAAAAGCTGCCCTGATTAAAAGAACAGCTTTTATAAAGTATTAATTCCCTATGAAAGAATCATTGACTAAAAAAATCCAAATTTTAATGACGCATTAATCACGAAATCTGATAAGTCTTCATCAGAAACTACTCTTCCTAAACCATTTTCATCCAGGCTGGTTCCTTGAACTAAACGGTACGAAGCACCTACGTTAAACCTGAAATGTTTAAATAAATTTAGTTCCAAATTCACACCCGGCTCAAGGAAAAATGCGGCAGTACTTTCAAATTCATTAAACTCATCCCAAAAATCTTCTGTTCCTTCATAAAATACAAACCCTCCGGCACCGACTAAAACAGGTACGGTAAAGTGAATGGACTTTTTACTAAAAAATGCATATTCAAGTGCCAAACCACCATACCCCATTCCAATTCGTACATTTCGTAATGGCTCGGGACCAGCTAAATCAAAATCATAATTAAAAGAGCTTTTGGCTGTTAAACCGTAACCACCTAAACCAACTGAAAAACGGTCGTTAAAAATAGCTCCCATTCTTCCGCCCACAAAAAATCCATTATCATCATAAACATTTCCTACTTTTAGTTCCGGCGCAATAAAGCCACCTGAAAATTTTAAATTATGATCTGAAAAAATGGTTTGAATATCATTTTTTTCTTTTTCTTCTTTTTTTTCTTGTGCAAAACTAACCTGCACCATCAAGGCTAATAACAGCAGTGTAAAAATCTTTTTCATAATTGTAAGTTATTAATTTTAAAAAGTTTGATTATTATATATACAAATAAAAAATAATAAAGTTTAAAAATTCATAAATCGTGCCAAACTAATAATATTTTAAAATATATCCTGCCTGCATAAATTTGCTAACTTCTGTAACAAAGCTTATGATTAAATCATCCGTTTGTAATTTTTCCTCATTTAAAATCTTGTCTATGGAAATAAAAGCCATAGGCGGGCCGGCATATCCCATTCCCGACATTTTGGCATAAAGTGTATTTCGATCAATCTCAAGCGTTTCACATTCGTCCATAATGAGCTCAGAAATATGTTTCGATGGGAAGTTTACCTGGAAATATTTTAAATTTTTAAGATTAACCGGATATTTTTGAAGCATTCGCTTTAATCCTTTAATAAAAACGCTTCCGTCCTCATCATGAAAATGAGTTCTTAGTTGCTCATTAAACATCTGGCTTAAATGATGGTACCCCAGTTCATATTCTTGTTTAGGACTCATCCAGTATGCAGGGCGCTTATTTAACATGGCAGCAGGTTTTTTACCTCCAATCGATTCCATATAGGTATCTTCAATATAAAGCCCGTTTTTTTTATCATTATCAGCTTGTAAGATTAAGGCTCCAGCGCCGTCGCTTAGAAAATAACGCAAAAACAACTCTTCCTTTTTCACCAATGGCTGATTATAATATTCGGCTCGCAATTCAGACGATGACATACTTGAGGATAGTACCAATGCATTTTTATAGCGTCCGGATTTAATAAAATCAGCAGCAACGAGTAAAGCTTTATATGCCGAGGTGCAATTGGCATGAATACCCATTTCACCACATTGCTCAATACCCAATGCTTCTTGAATACGAACTGAAGTTGTTGGCATTTGATCCTGATGCGCGCTCCCGTAAACAATCAAATCGATATCATTCGCTTTTAATCCGGCAAAGTGGAGTGCTTTTTTTGCTGCTTTAACCGACATGGTAATATTATCATCTGTAAATTCCCGGGTTTCCGGATCAATGGCAAAATGATAATGTTTTACCTCAAGCATCTCACGCATTAGTTCTTTCATTCGTTGCATCCATTTCTGCAACTTTTTAGGTGCCTGTGTTAACTCTCCTAAAAAGTAATCCACGTCATCAATGGTGATTGGTTTTCCGGGTAAATAAGAACCTGCACCGGTTAATTTTACAAATGTTTCAGTTTTATTATTTTGCATAATATTTTAAATCCTCTTCAATTCTTTATGAAAATTCTTTTTCAATCGATTCGTTATTTCAATTGCTTCATCCATTAATTGCTTTGCAGGTACAACCCGATGAATTAAATTCCAATTCAGGGCTTGTTCGGCAGAAAAAGTTTTACCGGTAAGTATTAATTCCATTGCGATTGCTTTAGTGGTTTTTTTAGGTAAAATAAAGGTGCCTGTACATCCTGGAATTAAACCAAAAGTAGATTCTGGTAATCCTAACACTGATTTATTAGCACATATAACAATATCGGCACAAAGTGCGAGTTCAAATGCAGAGCCCAGGCAAACACCACGCACTGCAGATATTACCGGAATTTCTAATTCTTTTAACGAAAAAAATATTTTGCTGTTTTTATTTAAATAAGCGCTAACATCTTTTATATCACCCGTTTGATTCTGGCTTTTTTGAATAATCTTTACCAAATCATCAACTACTGCTCCAGAGGAAAAGTGCCTCCCTTTACCATATATTATAATCGATTCAATTTCTGATTTTTGAACAACATTGGTCCGCCACTCATAAAATTCATCGAAAAAAATTGAGCTCATTGCATTTGAAGGTGGATTATTCAACTCCAAAAAGCCAATTTTATTTTTGATATGCCAGTTAATTGTAGTAAACATGCTCATTTTTCTAAAATAACTAAAACAGATACAAAATGTTTTGAGTGAGAGATAGAAACATGAATTTTTTGAATTTTACGCTCCGATAAATCTTCTTTAATTTTTCCTTTTACAATAATAACAGGTTTTCCACTCTGCTCATTTTGAATCTCAATATCATGATATCCATCTTTAACACCCAAAAAATCAATGATGCTTTTTTTTATCAAATACCTTCCACCCAGACTTTTAATGATATTTTTATCTTCAGATGATTTTATTTCATCTTCGATAAAAAAAAAATCGTCAGCATGTTTGAAAAGAATGGCTTCAATTTCTTTCACTGATTTTATGGCTACAATCTCTTTATACATTTTTTATTGCCATGCATTAAATTACATTTTCAGGTTCGTTGCCAGTTTACAAAACATTTCGGTTTCTTGTTTCAAAGCATCATCTGTACTTAATACATCTGCATTTTTTAAAGCTTTCATAGCAAAACGTATCAATTCGGATGATCGCCCTTCGGTCATACTTAGCAATTTTTCTTTGGTGTATCCAAAAGCATCTTTATCATCTGTAATATCATCAATTAAATCAATTTTCAATGCCTTTTCTGCATTCATCATATCTCCGTTTAACACAATCTCAAAAGCTTTGTTTTTTAACAGTTTTAAAGAACGGTATGCTCCTCCTAATCCTGGAATTAACCCATGATTTATTTCCGGAAAAGCAAACAATGCCTTTTTTGATGCAATACGCATATGGCAGGCAAGCGCAATTTCCAGTCCTCCACCAAAACAAACTCCATTTATGGCAGCGATAACCGGAATTTCCAAATCTTCAATATAATTAAGCAATTTCTTCCCTTTACTGATCTTTTCAGATAATAAATGTTGATTTTTAGCCAGTTCTTTTAATCTTTCAAGGTTTGCTCCGGCAGAAAAGTTGCGGCCTAAGCCACGTATAATAATACCTTTTAAACCTGGATATTCAGTCCACTGTTGAAATTTTTCAATTTCAATAAAATCCGGTTCTACCAGATAATTCTCCTTTCCATTAGATAAAGAAATAATTGCAATATCTCCCTCCCTTTCCCAGTGGACAAAATTGTGTTCTCCCATTGTGTCTATTTTGTAATGGCTAATAAATCATCCGGAATATCTTGCGGAATCCGGTCTTTATTGATTAATAAAGTTTTAACAACAGCTTTTGCAGCGCTAAAATCTGAATTTTCATTAATAATATTATGATAAAAGACTAAATAGGGTGTTTCAAATTTTACTTCAGTTTCAATTTGAACAGGTTCAAATAATTTTAACTCACGTTTATATTTTATATTAGTTTCAGTGACAACTAACAAAAAATCTCTTTTTAATAAATTATCCAAAAAACCTCTGTTTTTAAGGATTTCCCAACGGGCTTGTTCGGTATAATTTAAATAAACAGCATTGTTTAAGTGCCCGTATGAATCGAGTTCGTAACCCCTAACATTTGTTTTATATCTGTATATCATCAGCTTTTTAAAATTTAACCGTAAAAATAGTCAGAAAAATGAAGAATTTTAAATAATTCGTCAAAAGCCAATGCTATTTTTATAAAAAATTGTAATCGGTAATTTTTTCATTGATCACCTTAAGTTTTATATTTTTCTATATTTTTACCTTTTAAATCAATTATAAATTAAATTTTAAATGCATAACCCTTCACGTATACCAAAATATCCTTCTCCGTTTATTGTAAAAGCTTTTGACAGGTTCAGGTATTTCCTTTATAAGCGCTCGCGAAAATTTACAGCACCCAATATAGCGATTGTAGAAATGGTTCAATCATTTTATGTGTCGAAAGCTATTGGTGTAGCTGCTGAATTAAATATTGCAGAACATTTAAAAGAGTACGATAAAAATATTTCTGAATTAGCCCGATTAACTGGTGCACATGAAGAGTCACTTTATCGTTTAATGCGAATGCTGGCAAGCCAGGGTATTTTTAAAGAAAAAAACAATCGTGTTTTTGCACAAAACAGGCTATCAAAAACTTTGGTCGACCGCACTGATTCTATGCGTTATATGATTATGCACCTGGCAAATACAGTAAACTGGAAGTTATTTGATGAATTGCATAATGTGGTTAAAACTGGTAAAAATGCGTCAGAACAGGTGCTGGGAATGAATGTTTTTGAATATTTAGAAAAATATCCCGAAAAGAATAATATTTACAATACTGCCATGACGAATTCGTCGTTAATGCTGAGTTATGCCATACTTTCGAAATACAGCTTTAAAAATGCAAAATATATTGTTGATATTGGAGGCGGACATGGTATTTTGTTATCTATGATTTTATTAAAACATAGGCATTTAAAAGGATTATTATTTGATTTACCACATGTAATTAAAGATGCGGATAAGAATTTTAAAAATTACCACGTTGAAGATCGTATAAAATATTTAGAAGGGTCATTTTATAAAAGTATTCCTCCCGACGGAGATATTTACATAATGAAAAATATAGTACACAATTTATGCGATCAAAAAGCGACTGATATTTTAATAAATATTAAAAATGTACTACCCGAGAAAGGAAAAATTTTAATCATCGAACCGGTCATTAGTCATAAAAACCGATATTCTTTCGCCAAACTTTTCGATATCCAGATGATGGTTAGCCAGGATGGCGGTAAAGAGCGCACAAAAGAAGAGTACAACCAAATAATTAATCAAGCCGGTTTACATCTTAATCGAATTATTGCTACTGTTGCACCCTTTTCGTTAATTGAAATAACAAAATAAAAATAATTATCTCGGAATCAAATAATAGATAAATCCGGTGGAGAGCATAAAAGCTTTATTGGTAGGATTGTTTAAATCCTGTTCTGGCCAGAATTCTGAATCATTAAAATTATATCGCAAGTCAGCGGTTTTATTATCCAACCCGAAAAATCCCCGGGTATATCTTAGATCAATAAAAATATCGAAATATCTGTTAAAACGGCCTTGAACGCCAAACCCTACAACAAGGCCCACATCAATCTTATTTAAGTTTGATAAAATATTTTCATCAATAGATTTGTTTATGTGATCTTCGCTTATAATAATTTCATAATCGCCTTTTGTACTGGCTGAAAATAAGTAAGAACCATACCCGCCGGCATAAAAATAAACTTCAGGGTCTTCATTAAAATTAAACTTAGCATACAATGGAAGTGTGACATAATGAAGATTCATTTTCATTTCGTGCATATCAAATTTACCACCTTTTAATTCGTAGTTAAGTTCTGCACGGGCTGACCAGTTAACATACGGATAATAAGCAGCAGCAAGTCCAATTTGCGGGCCAATTTTTTTTGCATACTGGTCAATTGCATCATCACCATTGATGGTTGAAAGTAATAAGCCACCTTTAATTCCAAATGTAGGGCTTTGCGATTTATTTTGACTCCACAATGATTGAACAGACAAAAAAAACAACAAACAAATAAATGATATAACAACAGAATTGCGAGCCATATTAAATCATTTCAAGGCAAAAATCTACATGCATAGAAAAAAAATATTTTTAAACCTTAATTTTTTTACAATAATCATCTAAATTACAAAAATATTTAAATAAAAAAGCCTGCCAATAACCTGACAGGCAATTTTTAATAATAAATTAAGAGTTTATTTAATCAATTCAACGCTTCGTTTAACAAATTTTGTCAACTCCTCTCCTTTCAGCATATTATTTGCAAGTAACGCTATATCAACAAGTTGCTTAACATATTTATTTTCATTACCATGTTTTATTAATATCTCTTTTTTCTTTTCCTGCAAGTCACTAATTTTCTTTTCAACATCGTTCAATTTATCTTTTTCTGCCTGGTTAATTTCTTCGTCCTTCTTCCCTTCTTTCGCTTTTTCCAATTTTCCCTTTTCTTCCTCAACGGATTTTAATTCCTCTAAAATCTTTTCAATTTTAGTTCCCGCCTTCTTATCTTTTTGCTCACGAATTTTCTCTACCAATCGATGGTTCGCATTAATAACTACGTTATAGCTATCGGGCAGGTCACCATAAAAATTCATTCCACCACCACCCATGGCTGCCATATCTTTCATGCGGCGCATATATTCTGACTGAGTGATTACAATAGGATCATCCGTTTCTTTCAAATTTTCGAAAGTAACGGTAAAGGAGGCATTTTTAGGCAACTGGCTTTCAAAAATTTGTGACAGCTGGTTTTTTTCTTCGTCCGATAATTTCGACTCTTCTACCTCTTCTTTCTTAATCAACTTATCAATAATATCGGAATCAACACGCAAGAAACGCGAATTATCCATTTTTTGTTCTATGTGATTGATAAAATGGGTATCAAGCTGCCCATCCATGATTAAAACATCGTATCCTTTAGCCTTGGCATTTTCGATAAACGTATATTGTTTATCTTTATCGGTAGCATACAAATAAATGAGATTTTTATCCTTATCGGTTTGATTTTCTTTGATTAGTTTCTCGTATTCTTCCAAAGTAAAATATTTACCATCAGTATTCTTTAGCAAAGTATATTTTTGTGCTTTTTCGTAAAATTTCTCTTCGGTAAGCATTCCATATTCGATAAATATCTTAAGATCGTCCCATTTTTTCTCAAATTGTTCGCGATCATTTTTAAATATTTCTTCTAATCTGTCTGCAACTTTTTTGGTAATATGATTCGATATTTTTTTAACACGAGCGTCGCTTTGCAAATAACTACGCGAAACATTAAGTGGAATATCGGGTGAATCTAAAACTCCGTGTAACAACGTTAAAAACTCAGGTACAATACCCTCAACCGAATCGGTAACAAATACCTGGTTGGCATAAAGTTGTATTTTATTTTTCTGAACTTCGATGTTGTTTTTAATCTTCGGAAAATATAAAATACCTGTCAGATTAAAAGGAAAGTCTACATTAAGGTGAATGTGGAATAAAGGATCCTCATTCATCGGATAAAGGTTACGATAAAACGCTTTGTAATCTTCATCTTTTAAATCGGCCGGCATTTGTGTCCATAACGGATTGGTATCGTTAATGATATTATCCTTATCGGTTTCAATTTCTTTTCCGTCTTTCCAATCTTTTTGCTTTCCAAAAGCTATTTCAACTGGCAGGAATTTACAGTATTTATTTAATAATTGATTGATTTGATTTTCTTCGGCAAACTCTTTCGATTCATCGTCAATATGCAGAATGATGTCCGTTCCGCGATCTTTTTTTTCTATTTCCTCAATTGTATATTCAGGGCTTCCGTCACATGTCCATTTTACAGCCTGAGCATCATCTTTATAGGATTTGGTAACGATTTCCACCTTTTTAGCTACCATAAATGATGAGTAAAAACCAAGCCCAAATTTACCAATAATGGTTGTTTGGTCTTTAAATTTATTGATAAATTCTTCGGCACTTGACAATGCAATTTGATTGATATACTTATCAATTTCTTCTGCTGTCATTCCAATTCCACGATCGCTAACGGTAAGAATTTTCTTTTTAGGATCAAGCGAAACACTTATGGTTAAATCACCCAGCTCGTTTTTATATTCGCCAAGCGAGGCTAACTTTTTTAATTTTTGTGTTGCATCAACAGCATTTGACATTAATTCCCTTAAAAAAATCTCATGATCGGAGTATAAAAACTTTTTAATGATTGGGAAAATATTCTCCGTTGAAACTCCAATTTTTCCTTTTTGCATTTTATATCAATATTTAATGTTTAACATCTATTTTTCAAAGCTTTTTTTTCAATAGTTGTGCCATAACATTTTTACTGCCAAATAGACAGCAAAGCCTATTTTTAAAAAAATTATAATGAAATTTTAGCAGAGATAATAATATCTGAATTGAGATAATGTTGAAATAAATTTAATAAAAGACCTGATTAGTTAGCTTTTAACCAATTTAACGTTAAAATACAAATAACTCAGGAAAAAAATAGTATAGTAATACAAACAAAACAATGATTACAGAAAAAACTTTCTGCATAAAACCGGGGAA
>CAZSIC010000020.1:0-40319 GCA_964606845.1 uncultured Bacteroidales bacterium | reverse complement strand
GTTAAACAACTACTGGATAGTGTTGTGGACTCATTTAAATACCAGTCTAAAAAGAAAAAGATTGACATAGATCTGCAATTTGATATTCCGGCAACTGAAGAAAAACCATTCTTTTTTAAAACTGATGCCGAAAAATTCCGGTTAATTGTTTCTAACCTTGTTAGTAATGCAGTTAAATTTAGTTCCGAGAATAGCAAGGTAATTATTAAAACCTGGCTTAATAAAAATCACTTGCAAGTTTCTGTAAAAGATTTTGGAACAGGTATTTCCAATGAAAATCAAAAAATTATTTTCGATCGATTCAGGCGTTTGGATTCAGGAATAAACTCAATTAACAGGGGCCATGGATTGGGATTATCAATAAATAAAGCTCTGCTCGATTTATTAAGCGGTGAAATAGAAATTGAAAGCGAACCAGGTAGTGGAGCCAATTTTATTGTAACTCTGCCAGAGATAGAATCGAATATTAGCGGTTTTGCTTTTGATGGGAACGAACTTTTTTTTGATGAGGATAAAACTTTAGGCGGTGAGGAAGAAACTTTTTAGGGAAAAATTTTGAAAATGAGTAATTATCAATCACACTTTTTATATCCCGCAGCTTTGTATGCCAGCAAAGAGCCTTTTCAGATTAATACCATCCTGGGCTCTTGTGTAGCTGTTTGCCTTTACGATCCTGTACTTAAATATGGCGGAATGTGCCATTATATGCTGCCATTATGGAATGGTGATGGTTTAGCATCCCCAAAATATGGGAGTATTGCCATTGAAAAGCTGGTGGAAAAGATGGTAAATTTTGGGAGTAAGAAATTTAACTTGAAAGCTAAAATATTTGGAGGTGGAGAAGTTATTGAAACTAAAAACCCTAAATTTAATGTTGGGCATAGAAATATTATCTTTGCTAAAGAAATGCTTGCCGAAGAAAATATTCCGGTAATAAGTTCAAGTGTAGGAGGTAAGCTGGGGAGAAAAATTATCTTTTTTACCGATACCGGAGAGGTTAAGCAACGATATGTCCAAAAACAAAATAATAATATCAAAAAGTAATAAACTGATATTTTATTAATTTTTTGTAAATTTAATCATCTGTCATCTAATTTATTTTGAAAAAATGGCAAAACCAAAAATTAGAGTTTTAATTGTTGATGATTCTGCTGTTGTAAGGCAAAACCTTACAGAACTTATAAATTCAGATTCAGACCTTGAAGTAATGGCAACAGCTTCGGATCCTTATATTGCTGCAAAAAAAATTAAAAACGAAATTCCCGATGTAATAACACTCGATATTGAGATGCCCAAAATGGATGGGCTAACATTCTTAAAAAAGTTAATGACGCAGCATCCCCTGCCAGTTGTAATTATATCAAGTTTAACAGAAAAGGGAACCGAAACAGGGTTAAAAGCTTTAGAATATGGAGCTTTAGAAATCATCACCAAACCTCATATGTATTCCAAAGAATTTATTTTGGAATCAAAGCTCCGAATTTGCGATGCCATAAAAGCTGCTGCTCATGCAAAATTAAAACGTCGAAATATTAGCACACCTCCTATAAATGTAGAACCCAAATATACTGCTGATGCTATCATTCCTCGCTCGTATAAGCAAAGTATGATAAAAACTACAGAAAGGGTGGTAGTAGTGGGCGCATCAACAGGTGGTACAGAGGCTTTGACAGATTTTCTAATCGCATTACCGCCCGATTCACCGGGAATTGTAATAGTGCAGCATATGCCCGAAAAATTTACCACTTCATTTGCCAACCGCCTCAACGAAATATGTAAAATAACCGTAAAAGAAGCTGAAAATAACGACTCGGTTATCCGCGGAAGAGCGCTTATAGCACCGGGAAATTTTCATACTTTAGTAAAAAGAAGCGGTGCACGATATTTTGTCGAAGTAAAAGAAGGCCCTTTGGTTAACCGGCACCGCCCATCGGTTGATGTATTATTTCGTTCAACCGCCCGATATGCAGGTGCTAACTCTGTTGGTATAATCATGACCGGAATGGGAGATGACGGAGCTAAGGGTTTACTCGAAATGAAAGAATCAGGAGCAAAAACCATTGCTCAGGATGAAAAATCGTGTGTAGTATTTGGTATGCCTAAAGAAGCTATAAAACTTGGTGCTGTCGATAAAATTGTTCCTCTTGAACAAATCGCAGCTTATATGCTGAGGGTTGCTCATTAAAATTTTATTTTTCTCAAAATCAATTTATTTATTGGCTTAAATTCATCTTTTTTTGTTAAAACCTTTATCAAATATATTAAAATACCAATAATTGAAAGAAAAATTATATATTGGGCTTTTTAAATTTGTTGAAAAGTTTTATTATTTTTAATTTCTCAAAAATTATAAAATCTGATTATGAAAGAGAAAAATTCACAAAGTATCGTTTTTAAATATACTGTTAGTGGTTTTGTTATTGGATTATTAACCGTTTTATTCATTTTAACTGTTGATTTTTTTATCAAAGAAATAAGTTTCTCCGAAGTAATTGAGATTCATAAAAACAATCCGGTTTATTTAATTTTGGATTTATCTCCTTTTGTACTGGCTTTTTATGCTTACCTAATAAGTAGAAAATATGCCGATACTTCTGAAACTCTTCATAAAGCATTAAAACATGAATTTGATAAAAACCAGAGAATATTCCGTTTTGTTGAAAAAATAAGAATGGGAAATATTGATGCTGAATATAAAATACAGGGACAGGATGATGTTTTGGGACAATCAATTTTAGACCTGCGCGATAATTTAAAGAAAAATAAAGAAGAAGAAGACCGTAGAAGAAAAGAAGACCAGCAGCGGAACTGGATTGCCGAAGGGCTGGCTAAATTTGGTGATATTTTAAGAAAAGATACTGATAATCTTGAAGAGCTTTCTTACAATTTAATAAGTGAGCTGGTAAAATATATTCATGCCAACCAGGGTGCATTTTTTATTATTGATGATGAGGATGAAGCCGATAAACATATGAAAATGACGGCCTGTTATGCCTACGAAAGACGCAAATATGCTGACAAACGACTTGAATTGGGAGAAGGAATTATTGGAGCAGCAATTTTGGAACAAGAGACCATTTATATGACTGATGTTCCAGATAGTTATGTAAATATTACATCAGGATTGGGAAAAGCAACGCCCAGATGTTTATTGGTTGTACCATTAATAATTGCTGAAGAAGTGCATGGTGTTATTGAGATTGGAGCAATACACGAATTAGAAGATTATATATTAGAGTTTGTAGAAAAAGTTGCAGAAACTATTGCATCAACGATCTCAAATGTAAAAATTAATAGTCGTACAGCAAAACTTCTGAAAGAATCGAGAGAACAAGCCGAAGCATTGGCAGCCCAAGAGGAGCAGATGCGCCAGAATATGGAAGAATTACAGGCAACACAGGAAGAGGCTGCCAGGCAAAGCGAGAAATTTATTATTTTTGCTAATGCTGTAAATCATACGCTTATTAGAGCCGAATACGACCCTGATGGCACATTAATTTATGCAAATACAAAGTTTCTTAAGAAATTGGGTTATGAAAAAAATTCAGAGGTTGAAGGGCAACATATTTCTCTGTTTATTAATGAAAAAGATCGGAGTTGGTTCGATAAGTTATGGACAAATCTCGCCAATGGAGGAAAACATTTTGAAGGGGATATGAAACATGTTACCAAACAAGGGCGCGATTTATGGACCATTTCTACATACACCTGTATGAGAAGAGAAGATGGAAGTGTGGAAAAAATCTTATTTCTTGCCATTGATACGACTGACCAAAAGAAAAAATTTCTTGATTATCAGGCTCAAATTGATGCTTTAAATAAATCGACCATCAAAGTAGAATTTCTGCCTACCGGGGATTTGCTCGAATGTAATAAATTGTTTGTCGATTTGATGGGATATCCGCTTTATGACCTTAAGGAAAAAAGTCTTTTTGATTTTGTTGATAAATCTGATTTAAACAGAATTAAAGATATTTGGGATAAAGTATCAACTGGAGATAGTTGGGAGGGCACTCTCAGACAAAGAACAAAAGAAGATAAGGATGTTTGGGTTAGAGCTTCGCTCTCTGCAGCTAAAGATATGTATGACGATATTTCTAAAATAATTTACATTGGAAATGATATCACCAATGAAAAATTAATGGAGATTGAAACTCAGAAACAAACGGAGCTTCTAAAACAGCAAGAAGAAGAATTAAAACAATCAAGAGTTGACCTTAAAGCGCAGTTGAAAAAAGCACGCGAAGAAGTAAAACATCAGTTTAAAGAAATTGAAAATGTACAGAAACGAACCGAAAGAACGCTGGAAGGAGCTTCCGATGCTATATTAACAATCGATCAGGCTGGAGTTATTAAATTTTTCAACAAAGCTGCAGAAGAGCTTTGGGAAATTGAAAGAGATATTGTGCTTGGAAGAAAAATTAATAAATTATTCCCTGAAGAAAAGTATGAAAATGAATTTATCAATTCATTGCTTGACCCTAATGCAGAAAAAATTGTGGGTGAAAGAAAAGAAGTGAATATTCAAAGTACTTCCGGAGAAGAAAAGTCGGTAATCATACTATTATCAATGGCACGTTTAGAAGATGAAGTATCTTATACGGCATTTATTCAAAATATCTCGGTAGATCTGTTTTAATGATTATCAGGATTTTTGGTTGGTAGGGTAAAGGAAAAAATACTGCCTTTATTTGGTTTGCTGTTAATTTTTATTTCTCCGCCATTTTTCTCTACAAACTCTTTGCATAATATTAAACCTAGCCCGGTGCCTTTTTCTCTTTGTGTCCCCGGTGTTGTATAACTCTCATCTATGCGGAAAAGTTTTTGGATATTTTTTTCATCAATACCCACGCCATTATCTTCAATTATAATTTCAATAAAATCTTTTAAAGCCCTGCTTGTAAGTTTTACATAACCTCCATTATGTGTGTACTTAATTGCATTTGATAGTAAATTACGAACAATGGTGTGAATCATATTGCGATCAGCATATACTAAATTACTTTTAACAATCTCCGAAATAATATTAATATTTTTATTTTGGGCATTAGAATGTAAAAGATCAAGGTTTTCCTTTACAATATTTTTTAAATTAATAGTTTCAGGCCGGTACTTTAGTGTGCCGGTTTGAGTTCTCGACCATTCAAGTAAATTTTCAAGCAATCCGTAAGCTAACTTCGAACTATGATGAATGATTTGTACAAATTGCTCAATTTTATCTTTATCGTATTTATGAATATTTGTGGAAAGTAATTGGGTAAAACCAATTAAATCATTAAATGGGTTCTTTAAATCATGTGCAATGATGGAGAAAAATTTATCTTTGGTTGCATTAAGCTCTTTGAATTTTTTCTCCGATTTTTTTAATGTTTCTTCGGCTAGTTTTTGGGCTGTTATATCCGTAAAAACACAATGAGTCCTTAAAAATGTTCCATTCTGGGCATATTCAATTTTTCCATAGTAACTTACATAAATCAAATGCCCATCTTTTTTCTTAATCTTAAATTCTATATTATTAACTTCACCTTTTTCTTTAAAAATAGCGTAAGCATTATCGAATTTTGATTGATATTCATCATCCAGGATAGATTTAAAACTTTTTCCTACAATCTCTTTATGGCTGTAGCCTAAAGTTTTCGCCCATGCCGGATTCACATCAATAATAATACCTTCTGAATTAGTAGATTGGTATGCAATCGGAGAATTAAGAAATATTTGTTTATAATGATATTCTTTCTCTGTTAAGGCATGTAGTTTATTTTCCTGCTCGGTAATGTTTACAGCCAGGCATCTTAATGCAACAATTTTTCCATTTTCTTTTATAGGATAATTATGGATTTTTAAAATGATTTCCTGGCCGCTCTTATTTAGCATTTTATAATGATTCCCGGTAATATGGTTTCCCTTAAAATTTTCTGAAATGCTATGACGTATCCTGGGAATATTATCAGGAGGGAAAAAGTCTTCTAAATTAATTTTTTTACCAATTAACTCCTCACGTTTATATCCTGTTATTTTCTCACTTGATGCATTGATAAATTTGATGGTCAAATTTCTGTCAATTTCGAAAATAACCTCAGGGATTAAATCTAAAAACTCCATTTAAATAATTATACGATTTGGTTTACTAATATCAACAACGAAATAGTCGAAGAGGTTTAGGTTTGATTACGATTATTTTAGCTAATAGTTATATTTAATGTAAGATTTTGTAATATATATAATTGTAATATGTAATGAAAAAAAAAGTAAAGCTTTTTATTAACAATTTAGTTATCAATCTGGTTTGTTATCGAAAAACGATAAGAGGATATTGATAATGATGAAAATTATATAAAAAATAGATTATTTTTGGGAAAGTTTCCCGAATTATGAATCAATAAATTTTAATGAAAACAGAGCTTGAATTAGTGATTGAAAAGAATCGGCAGGAATATGCTGATTTTTATGATGAATTGAAGTTTGCTTCATCAGAAAAGATTTTACAAGCATCAAAGGAGCGAGAAGCAATATTAAAATCGATAAATGATTTTGTTCAATGGGATTTTAACAACGCTAAGCTCGATTGCAAAAATATTTCGCCTGGGTGCAATTTGTGTGGCCAGGGATCCTGGTCGTGCCTTTTTATCAACGGAGTTTGTAATGCCAGTTGTTTTTATTGCCCAACAGAACAAAAAGAGGAGTCGGTACCAACTACAAATACCATAGAATTCCCTGATGTAGAGGATTATATTGCTTACATCAAAAAGTTTGATTTTAAGGGAGTTGGTATAAGTGGTGGAGAACCTTTTTTAACCTTTGATAAAACATTACAATTTATTTCAGCAATTCGTAATACTTTTAATTCTAATATCTATATCTGGATGTATACCAATGGTATTTTGGCGACAAAAGAAAAACTATTAATGTTAAAAAAATCAGGATTAAATGAGATTCGATTCGATTTAAGTGCTGTAGGATACAAACTTGATGCTGTAAAATTAGCTGTAAAAGTTATTGAAAAGGTATCTGTTGAAATTCCTGCCATCCCTGAAGATTTTGATAAGTTAACTACGTTGATTAAAGATTTAAACTCCCTCGGAGTAAATTTTTTAAATCTTCATCAGATCAGGTGTACTCCACATAATTATAAAAATTTAGTTAAACGGGGATACACCTTTTTGCACGGGTCTAAAATAGTGGTTCTGGAATCGGAACTTACTGCACTTCGTTTAATCCAATATAATATCGGGAATAAAATCGATTTTCCTATCAATTACTGTTCATTTATTTATAAATACCGGTATCAGAATCGAGCAGCACGGGTGCGCCATGCCCGCGAAATTTGTAATTCTTTTGAGGAAATTACCGAAACAGGGTTAATCCGAAATTTAGTAATTAAAGATTCGCCTGAAAGAATTCAGTATATTTTGGAGAAAGTAAAACAGGAATACCAGGATCAAAGTCTTTGGAACTTAAATTATCATAAAGATACTTTGATTTTTCATAGTAGTTTATGGAAATTAATTGCAGAAGAAAATATAAATATCGAAGTAAATTACTATTCTACAGCACTTCGTCAGGCTATTTCTTACAGATATCCCTTTAAAGAAATTAAACTAAATGGAACAAAAAAAATCTATATAGAAAAGGGATTAACCTATCAACTTTTACTCGATAATGAATTAAAACAAAAGGTTTTCGAATGGTTTTTTATTCATCATACTCATTCAGAGTTAAGTAAAGAAAAGTTAAAAAAAGGTATCCAGAAGATGATTTCTGATGTAATAATTCAACCGGAATTAAATTTGTTGTTTAATCTTGTTTTTGATTATGAGCGGTTAGATTATGGTTTATATCCTTATTATTAGTAGTTTACGGTAAATTATTCTTTAGAAAAACAGCTTTTGATTGTCAATTTTAGGTAAAAGAATTCTAAATGCTGAAGAATTTGAATCTTCATAATGTGACCATATTAGATTATTTATCCAATCAATAAACTTTAAGTTATGAACAACATGACTTTCCGATGGAATATCAATTAGTTTTGTAGCAACCTTTTTTTCAAACCACAACTCTGTTTGCAAATAATCAACTAAACTGTTTCCAGATTTAACTTTAATGGTTCGTTTATCTCTAATTAAATTAACTACCGATGCTTTTTTTATTTTATCAAGCAGTGATAACTTTAACATATAGTTATATATTTTATTTCCATCAGTTTGGATATGCGTTTCAACATTTTCCTTTTTTACAGTTATAGCAACTAAAATAATGTCAGGATTATTATTACTCATTTTAACAGTTTCAGATGCAACGAATTCTTTTGCTGTAACATCAAGAGAACTTCCTTTAAGTTCTACATTTGTTGGATAGGAAAATTTGTTATAGACTTTTCTAACAATTCTTTTTGGTAGGTGTTTTTTCTCAGTTGGACAAATTATAAAAGCTATAGTCAAGTATCGGCTTGAACCACCTGAACGGTAAGGACTGGTAAATTTCCAACCTAAATCACCACTTTCGTCAAGATAAACATTATAAACCATATTAAATAAAAAAAGGCAGCCCCTGAAGGTGGTGTACTCAAAGTACACTTATGACTCTTATCACACCTTATTCAGGATTTACCTGCCAATACAAAAGTACAAAACTAATAAACAATTTGCAAATTTTAAGACTTTAAATATCAAGAATCATTTAATAAAGAAAGAAAAACTATTCAATTTTAAATTTAAAAACATTATATGACTGAATAAATAACTAAAGAATAATTTACCGCTTACACACCATCAGTAGATAATGCGGAGGTTTGGTGGTTTGCTGACAAAATATTATCTTAGTAAACATTATTAGAGGGGGACTAGAAAGTAAGGCGGGGGAGACCCGCACTACTGTTATAGCAGTAACGTTTTAAGGATTAAAGACACGATAAATTATGGAATTTTCAAAACCTAAAACTAACAGGCAGTTCGCTGCTGATTTAGATACTAATGACCAGTTAAAACATTTTCGTGATCGTTTTTATATTCCTCATGATAAAATTTATTTTGATGGAAATTCGCTAGGTTTACTATCGAAAGATGCAGAGCAATCGTTAAACCGTGTTCTGGACGAATGGAAAAATCAGGCCATTGGCGGATGGCTCAATGGGCAAAGGCCATGGTTTTATTTTGCTGAACAAATTGGTGAAATGGCTGCTAAGATTGTCGGTGCAAAACCCAAAGAATTGATTTTAACCGGAACTACAACTATAAATATTCATTCCTTAATCAGTACCTTTTATCAACCCAAAGGCAAAAAAACAAAGATTCTTGCTGATGAGCTCAACTTCCCTTCGGATATCTATGCTTTGGAAGGGCAACTCAAAATTAAAGGATTTAATCCGGATGAACATTTAATCCTTGTTCCTTCGGAAGATGGGAATCTGCTTGATGAAAGAAAAATTGTTGAGATGATGACTGATGAAGTGGCTATTGTATTTTTGCCTTCGGTTTTATACCGTAGCGGGCAATTGCTCGATATGGAATATCTTACGAATGAAGCGCATAAAAGAGATATACTTATTGGTTTTGATTGTTCGCATTCGGCAGGGGCTGTTCCTCACCACTTTAGTGATTGGGGTGTGGATTTTGCCCTTTTCTGCAGTTATAAATATTTAAATGGAGGGCCCGGCTGTGCAGCATTTTTGTACATCAACGAAAAGCATTTTGATAAAGAACCTGAATTGCCTGGTTGGTTTGGATATAAAAAAGAGAAACAGTTTGATTTATTGATCGATTTTGAGCACGAAAAAAGTGCCGGAGGTTGGCAAATTTCATCTCCCGGAATTTTAGGCACTTCACCTATTGAAGGGTCACTCAATATTACCCTGGAAGCTGGCATTGAAAATATCCGTAAAAAATCGATTCATCTTACTTCGTACCTCATTTGTTTGATCGAAGAGCTGTTAGAAAACGATCACTATCAGTTTAAAATTATCACACCCAAAAATCCTGGCCAAAGAAGCGGGCATGTCGCTATTACTCATGCATCAGAAACGTACAGGATTAATGAAGCGTTGAAGGCCAGTGGAGTGGTTCCTGATTTTCGTCCGCCGGATGTTATCCGTCTGGCTCCTATTGCTTTATACAATACGTTCGATGAGGTGTGGCAGGTGGCTCATCACCTGAAAGAAATTGTCGACCAAAAAGAGTATCTGAACTTTTCGAAGGATAAAAGTGCGATTACGTAATTTTTTTATATATAGCATATTTAAGTAGTAAGACTACTCATTCTTGAATAATTTTAAAGTAAATAATTCATTTTCTTAAATTTATTCTTTATTTTTGTGTAAAACTGAGTAGTATGACTACGCATAATGACACAAAATTAAAGAAACTTTTTAAATTATTGTATCCTAATAATGTAATAACATCTTCATTGTTGGACAGTAATGGCATATCCAGACATTTACGCAGGTATTACCAAGAAAGTGGATGGATAGAACCTATAGGGAGAGGAGCATATAAAAAACCGGGAGATACAATTGAATGGCAAGCAGGTGTAAATGCATTGCAAAATCAATTGAATATCAGGGTTCATGTAGGAGGCCTGACAGCATTGGCTTTACATGGATTCAGTCATTATTTCAGGATAAGTAAAGAAACATTATACTTGTTTTCACAACTTCAAATAAGATTGCCCCAATGGTTTATGGATTATAACTGGAAAGTTGACTTGTTTCTAAAAACAACATCATTCCTGCCTGAAACTAGAGGTATAAAAGAAATGGATATAAAAGAAATAAAAATTAATGTTTCAACACCGGAACGTGCAATCTTCGAGTGTCTGTATTTAGCTCCACAACATGCAGATCTTGTTGAATGTTATCAGGTACTTGAAGGATTAGTTAATTTAAAGCCAAAATTACTTAATGATCTTCTTATAGCTTGTAACTCAATAAAAGTAAAACGCATCTTTTTATGCATGGCTGAGAAGGCAAACCATCAATGGTTTCAGTTTCTAAAATTAGATAATATAGATATTGGAAGTGGAGATCGTATGATTATAGAAAATGGAGTTTATAACTCCAAATACAAAATAACCATACCCAAAGAATTAGCAGAATTATGATTTTACCAGCATATAAAGCGCAATTAAATTTGTTGTTACAGGTTATACCTTATGTCGCCAAAGAAAAAATGTTTGCATTAAAAGGAGGAACAGCTATTAATCTTTTTGTTAGAGATAAGCCACGTTTATCTGTGGACATTGACCTGACTTATTTACCACTTGATTCGAGAAATGATGCTCTGAAAAATATTGATGAAGGATTAAATAGAATTAAAACTGACATTGAGAAAAATGTTCCGGATGTGAAAATACATCCAGTGCCTTTAAATGGAGGAACAGATGTAAAATTAAATGTTCAGGGTAAAAATGCTCAGATTAAAATAGAAGTTAATACCATTACAAGAGGAAATGTATTTCCTACAGAATTAATGCAGGTAGTAGATTCAGTTCAGGAAGAGTATGACAAGTTTGCTGCAATTCATGTGGTATCACTTGCTGAACTGTATGGAGGTAAGATTTGTGCTGCCATTGACCGACAACATCCACGTGATCTTTTTGATGTAAAACTTTTAATGGAAAATGAAGGTATCACAGACGAAATATGGGATGGAATTAAAATTGGATTAATAAGCCATTATAAACCTATAAATGAATTGTTATCTCCAATATTAAAAGATCAAAAATCTGTCTTTGACAATCAATTTTCAGGAATGACTACTTTGAGTTTTTCTTATGAAAACTATGAACAAACCAGAGCAACATTACTAGAATCCATCTGGAAAAGACTATCAGATGATGATAAAAAGTTCCTACTTAGTTTTGAAAAAGGAGACCCCGAATGGAACTTATTTCCACAAAACGTTTTAAAGGATTTACCTGCAGTAAAATGGAAATTGCTAAATATTCATAAACTAAAGAACGAAAATCTTAAAAAGCATGAAAAAATAATGTTTGATTTGAAAAAGATACTTGAATTGGAGTAATTTGATTATAACGAATATGCTATTTGTTTTTTATTTATTATCTTATTTTCTGTGCATCCCACAATAAATTCAAGTAAAAAAGTTTTGCTAATAAAACCATGATTCTGTTTCAAGAGCGGAAATCGAATACTGACGTAAGATCAGCATCATGACAAGCTTTGCTTCGTCATGGTTTGCATACTAAAACAAAAAAAGACCACCAGAAAAGGTGATCTTTTTTTACTGTGCCCGGAACAAGAATCGAACTTGCACCCACAAATCGTGGACATGGCCCTCAACCATGCGCGTCTACCAATTCCGCCATCCGGGCAAATTTTAAGTTTACAAAAATAATGATTTTCTTAAAACTGCCATAAAAAAAGCATCAAGATAATAACTCTCAATGCTTTTTTATTGATCGAAATTTATTCTATAAATTTTCTAAAATAAAATTGGTCATGCGTGTATATAAATGCAGGCTTGTATTGCCACCATAAATACCATGAGCCTTATCCATATAAAACTGCATATCAAATTGTTTATTTTCCTGAACCAGATTTTCTGATAATTCAATGGCATTCTGAAAATGAACATTATCATCAGCAGTACCATGAATTAAAAGATATTTACCTTTTAATTTATCTGCATGGTTCAAAGGCGAATTATCGTCATATCCATCAGGGTTGTCTTGTGGCAAACCCATATACAATTCGGTATAAATAGTGTCGTAGTATCTCCAGCTTGTAACAGGTGCAACAGCAATAGCCATTTCAAAAACATTAGCCCCTTTGAAAAGACACAAACTCGACATAAAACCTCCATAGCTCCATCCAAATATTCCTGTACGGTTTTCGTCAATATATGATAAGCTGCTTAAATATTCTGCTGCTTCAATTTGGTCAATGGTTTCGTATTTCCCTAACTGGCCGTAGGTCATTTTTTTAAATTCTTCGCCACGACCACCAGTCCCTCGGTTATCAACACAAACGACAATATACCCTTTTTGTGCCAGCATCTGAAACCATGCACTTCTTCCAGACCAGTTATCTAATACCGATTGCGATCCCGGGCCTCCGTAAAGGTACATAAACATTGGGTATTTTTTGTTGGGATCAAAATTGGCAGGTTTTATCATGTATGCATTCAAATCCCATTGGCTCGATGGCGTACTGATGGTTAAAAATTCAAGCGGAGTAAAATTGTATTCTTTAATGGTTTGTTTTAATTGCTCGTTATCTTCTAAAACACGAATTAATTTGCCCTTCTTGTTGTGCAAAGTAATATAGCGAGGCGTTGTAGCGTTCGAATAATAGTTGATGTAATATTTAAATCCTTTACTAAAAACAGCCCGATTATTACCTTTTTTTTCTGACAACTTTTTCTTTTTACTTCCATCTGTTCTTATGGAGTACACCGCTCTGTGTAATGGAGATTCCTCGGCCGATTGATAATAAACCGTATTTGTTTTACTGTCTAATCCAATGAAATCTGTTACATCCCATTCTCCCTGTGTTATTTGATTGATAAATTTTCCGTTAATATCGTAAAGGTATAAATGATTCCAGCCGTCTTTTTCACTGTTAATAATAAAATATTGCCCATCGTCGGTCATGGTCATGTACGAATCGTCTATCCTTTCGATATAATATTTGTTTTTCTCTTCGTAAATCACTTTTGATGTTCCATTATTGGTATTGGCTAAAAGAATTTCGATATGATTTTGAAGCCTGTTTTCGCGTATGATCACAAGCTTATTATTTTCATTGGCCCATTTTATACGAGGGATATACTGGTCTGTTTCTTCGCCAACATCCATGGTGTTGGTTTTTTCATTATTTAAATCATAAACATGAATGCTAACAATGGAGTTTTTTTCACCGGCCTTAGGATATTTATAAGCATAATTTTCAGGATACAGCTCGCTGTTGTATTTTGTCATATTAAATACAGGAACATCACTTTCATCGAACTTATAGTAAGCAATTTTATCGCTTTGAGGCGACCAGAAAAAAGCCCTTGTAAATGCAAACTCCTCCTCGTAAACCCAGTCGGTACCACCATTGATGATGTGATTAAACTTACCATCGAAAGTAATTTGTTGCTCTTCGTTAGTTTCTAAATTTTTGATAAAAATATTATTATCCCGCACAAAGCCTACTTTAGTTCCATCCGGAGAAAAGGCTGCAAACATTTGCCGGCCGTTTTCGCTTAACTTATTTAATTCTTTCGATTGAGAATCATAGATGTAATATTCTGCCGTAAAAGAACGCCTGTAAATGTACTCAGCATTTACTGCCAATAAAATTTTTGTTTCATTGGCTGAGAATTCATAACCTCTGATGTTAAAATCATTTTCAATACTGTTAAAAAGAACTTCTACAGCTTCTCCTGATTTAAAGCTGTATTTGGTAATTTTTTTACTTTTTTCAAGCGTTGTAAAATGCTCACCATCATTCATTGAACGGATTCCATAAACAGATTTTTCTCTAAAAACGCCTTCTTTATAGATATCATCAAGCGTAATTTCTTTAGATACTTTTTGTGCATTAACCTGTAAAATACAAGAAGTTAAGAGTAAATAAATTAATAATGATCTTAGTTTTTTCATGATTAGGGTGATTGTTTAGTTAATTGATATGTTATATTTTTTGACGATTTTTTTTATCATAAGTTTATTTTTTATTACTAGATGTTAAAAATAATGTAAACTTTTTTAGATTAAAAATGTTGGGTAATTTGTAATGAAAATAATTTCACAAAAAATCTTATAAAAAATGATTTATAAGTTCAATAAAGAATTTATATCTTTGCAATCTTTAATTTTGAAAACATTTTAATAATGATAAAAATAACATTACCAGATAATTCAGTACATGAATATAAGGAAGGCATTTCAGGTTACGAAATAGCTAAAGATATTAGTCCGCGATTAGCAAAAGAAGTACTTTCAGTAACTGTTAACGATGAGCTTTGGGATTTACAAAGGCCCATTAAATCAGATGCAAAAATAAAACTGCATAAATGGGATGAAGAGGAGGGAAAACATGCTTTCTGGCATTCCTCAGCACACCTTTTGGCCGAAGCGCTGGAAAGTTTGTATCCCGGAATAAAGTTTGGCATTGGGCCAAGCATTGATAATGGGTTTTATTATGATGTTGATCTGGGAGATGACCGAATCATTACCGATGCAGATTTTCCAAAGATTGAAAAGAAAATGAAAGAGCTGGCACAGCAGAAAAATGAATACAGACGACGCGAAGTGCCAAAAAATGAAGCAATGAATTTTTATACTAAAAAAGGAGATGAATATAAGGTTGAATTGATTGGTGAATTGGAAGATGGTACCATCTCTTTTTACGAACATGGTGATTTTACAGATCTTTGCCGTGGGCCACATTTACCAGATACCGGTTATATTAAAGCTATTAAAATATTAAATGTTGCCGGAGCCTATTGGCGTGGCGACGAAAGTCGCAAACAACTTACCAGGATATATGGAATTACTTTTCCAAAGCAAAAAATGTTGGAAGAATATCTGGTAATGCTTGAAGAAGCAAAAAAACGCGATCACCGTAAAATAGGTAAAGAACTGGAATTATTTTCTTTTTCGCAACGAGTAGGACAGGGATTGCCACTTTGGCTGCCCAAAGGAGCTCAATTGCGTGAACGCTTAGAGAACTTCTTGAAGAAAATTCAAAAAATTTACGGATACGACCAGGTTATTTCTCCGCATATTGGATTGAAACAGTTGTGGGAAACATCCGGACATTACGAAAAATATGGCAAAGATTCCTTTCAACCAATTAATACACCTGCCGAAGGTGAAGAGTTTCTGCTTAAACCTATGAATTGCCCGCATCACTGCGAAATATATAAAACAAAACAACATTCTTACAAAGATTTGCCCATAAGATATGCTGAGTTTGGTACGGTTTATCGTTATGAACAAAGTGGTGAGCTGCATGGATTAACTCGTGTACGTGGTTTTACACAGGATGATGCACACATTTTCTGCCGTCCCGATCAGTTGAAAGATGAGTTTAAAAAAGTAATGGATATTATTTTCATTATTTTTAATGCTTTAGATTTTAAAAATTATACTGCACAGGTTTCATTACGTGACCAAAACGATCATACCAAATATATTGGTACTGATGAAAACTGGGATAAGTCAGAAACTGCAATTTTAGAAGCTGTAAAAGAAAAAGATATAAATTATAAAGTTGAGTATGGCGAAGCTGCATTTTACGGCCCTAAACTTGACTTTATGGTAAAAGATGCCCTGGGACGAGAATGGCAGCTTGGAACGATACAGGTTGATTACAATCTGCCCGATCGTTTTGAACTTGAATATATAGGCAGCGATAACCAGAAACACCGCCCTGTAATGATACACCGTGCACCTTTTGGTTCGATGGAACGCTTTGTTGCTGTATTAATTGAACATACAGCCGGAAAATTTCCATTATGGCTCACTCCGGAGCAGGCAGTAATACTTCCTATCAGTGAAAAATTTAATGATTATGCAAAAAAAGTTTTGAATTTGCTAAATAATTACGATATTCGCACCATTATTGATGATCGAAATGAGAAGATAGGTAAAAAAATTCGAGATAACGAGTTAAAAAGAATACCATATCTTCTAATTGTAGGTGAAAAAGAATTTGAAAATGAGAGTGTTTCGGTTCGTAAGCAAGGAGAAGGCGATAAAGGAAGTATGAAGTTGCAAGAATTTGCCGATTTTATCAATAACGAAGTAAAAGCTCAAACAGAAGCTCATAAATTAAATTAAATTAAACAAAATAATTACTAACTAAAATAAGGAGGACCAAGACATAGCTGGACCAAGATTTAAAAAAGGATTTAAGAAAGAAGAACCTGCACACAAAATAAACAACAGAATACGTGCAAAGGTTGTTCGAGTTGTTGGGGATAACGTAGAAAATCAAGGCATCTATTCAATTGAAGATGCAATTAAATTAGCTGATGAGATGGAACTTGACTTAGTTGAAATTTCACCTAAAGCTGATCCCCCGGTTTGTAAAATCATTGATTATCAGAAATTTCTTTATCAACAAAAGAAAAAGCAAAAAGAGCTTAAAGCAAAAACACAGAAAGTTGTTGTTAAGGAAATTAGATTCGGGCCAAACACCGATGAGCATGATTACCAATTTAAATTAAATCATGCCAAAAAATTTCTTGAAGACGGAGCTAAAGTCAAAGCATTTGTGTTTTTTAAAGGTAGATCAATTTTGTTTAAAGAGAAAGGCGAGATTTTGTTGCTGCGTTTAGCTCAAGACCTTGAAGAGCTTGCTAAGGTTGAGCAAATGCCCAAATTAGAAGGTAAACGAATGATTATGTTTTTAACACCTAAAACAGGGAAATAATAATTTTTTATTAAATTTAAATAGTTGAAAAATGCCAAAGATGAAGACAAATCCGGGCGCTAAAAAAAGATATAGCTTAACCGGTTCTGGGAAGATTAAAAGAAAACATGCTTACAAGAGTCATATTCTGACAAAAAAATCGACCAAAAGAAAAAGAAATTTAGGTTATTTTGGAGAGGTAAGTAAAGTTGACGAAAAAAGTGCTAAGTTATTATTAGCCATGAAGTAATTTTTATTATTTATTAGTATTTAATCAGAATGAATTAGCCGAAGTAAGTACCGAACGAGCGGTCGCTAACCATTCACAAATTAAAAAAAAATGCCAAGATCAGTAAATTCAGTTGCTTCAAGAGCACGCAGAAAAAAAGTGTTGAAGCTTACCAAAGGATACTTTGGTGCAAGAAAAAATGTTTGGACGGTAGCTAAAAATGCTCTGGATAAAGGGCTAACTTATGCATATCGCGACAGAAGAACGAAGAAAAGAAATTTCAGAGCCCTTTGGATTCAAAGAATTAATGCAGGAGTTAGAGAACACGGAATGTCTTACTCTGACTTTATGGGTAAATTAAATAAAAAAGGAATTGCTTTAAACCGTAAGGTTTTAGCCGATTTAGCAATGAATCACCCTAAAGCATTTGCTCAGGTGGTAAAAACTGTAAAAAAATAAATTTTCTATATTATTTTGATTAAGGGAAGCGTTTCTGCTTCCCTTTTTTTATATTTACCTTTTCAATTGTTTAACATTAATTAAGATACATTTACATTTATTACTTAATTAATTTTATATTTTGCAAATTATTTTAAAATATGAAAATAGCTATTATCGGATATGGCAGAATGGGCAAAGAAATTGAAAAATTAGCTTTGCAAAGAGGACATGAGATTACTCTAAAGATTGATCAAGGTAATTGGGAAGAGGTTGTATCTGATGAATTTAAGAAAGTTGATGTAGCTATTGAATTTACACATCCAGAAAGTGCTTATCAAAATATTTTGCATTGCTTTAAAGCTGATATACCTGTGGTAAGCGGAACTACAGGATGGATGGATCATTTTGAAAAAGTAGTTGAAATGTGTAAATCCGAAGGTAAAACTTTTTTTTATGCCTCAAATTTTAGTCTCGGAGTTAACTTATTTTTTAAGGTAAATGAGTTTCTTGCCTGTTTAATGGAGAATTATACTGATTATAAAGTAAATATCGAAGAGACACATCATACCAAAAAACTTGATGCACCCAGTGGAACAGCAGTTTCATTAGCAAAAGGTATTATAAATAATATGAGTCGCATAAATAAATGGAAAAAAGAAAAAGCCGATGAAACAAATGTTATTCCTGTAAAATCATACAGAACCGGAAATGTACCCGGAAATCATAAAGTAACGTATGAATCAGAATTTGATAAAATTACAATTGAACACGATGCAAGAAGCCGGCTTGGATTTGCTTTGGGAGCTGTATTAGCTGCAGAGTTTATTTACAATAAAAAGGGCTTTTTTACAATGGATGATTTAATACAATAATTCTACCATCAACATAAATTTTTTAAAATGACAATAAAAGAGATATTAAAAAACAAATTTTTTAAATTTGGACTTGCTGCCTTAATCTATATTTTATGGGTGCTTTGGATTAAAAATTACTGGTTCTTATTTGGGGTAATTGTAATTTTTGATTATTACATTACTCAAATTGTTAATTGGACCTTTTGGAAAAAAAGAGGCGAATCAAAACCTAAAAATGCAGTAGTAGAGTGGATTGATGCATTAATTTTTGCTGTGATAGCAGCTACATTGATCAGAATGTTTTTAATCGAAGCTTACACGATTCCTACATCGTCGATGGAAAAAACATTACTTGTAGGCGATTATTTATTTGTTAGTAAAGTAAGTTATGGGCCTAAATTACCGAATACACCTATTTCATTTCCTTTTGCCCATCATACACTTCCATTAACCAAAGATAAAAAATCATATGTAGAATGGATTAAACGTCCTTATAAGCGAATTACCGGGTTTGGCGATATAAAGCGAAATGATATAGTAGTCTTTAATTTTCCGGCAGGGGATACAGTTGTGGTTGAAATGCAGGATCAGGATTATTATGGCATTATTCGTCAATATGCTGATGAACTAAAACGGCGTGATATTCAGATGGGGAATCCGATCAAAACTTTTGATCATTACAAAAAAGTGGCTCGAAAATATATCTGGGAGCAGTTTAATATTACCGTTCGGCCTGTAGATAAAAGAGAAAATTATATAAAACGCTGTGTTGCTATACCAGGCGATTCTTTAAAAATTGAACACGGACAAGTGTATGTTAATAACCAAAAGCAGCCACATTTTGAAAAAATGCAATACGATTATTTTGTGAAAACACAAGGTAAAGAAATAAATTCAAAACATTTCGAAAGGCTAAATATTGCGGTTGATGACCGACGGTTTATTTCCTCAAGCTCGATGTATGAGATGCCACTTACGAATGAAAATGTAGAGCATTTGAAAAATTTTCCTATGGTAACCTCGATTACACGATACGAAAACACCAATATTAATATGGCTAATATCAGTATTTTTCCGTTTAGTGCCGATTATCCATGGACTGAAGATAATTTTGGCCCATTGTATATTCCTGAAAAAGGTAAAACCGTTGCATTAGATATTAAAAATCTGCCTTTATACAAACGAATTATCGAAACATACGAAAACAATGAATTAAAAGTAGAAGGTAATAAAATTTATATTAATGGCGAACTGTCAGATTCATATACCTTTGAGATGGATTATTATTTTATGATGGGTGATAACCGGCATAACTCAGCTGATTCCCGTTTCTGGGGATTTGTTCCTGAAGACCATGTTGTGGGTAAAGCAGTTTTTATCTGGTTATCTCTAGATAAAGACAAAAACTTCTTAGGAAAAATTCGTTGGAATAGAATGTTTTCTTTAATTCATTAGTAAAAAGTAAACTTTACGATATATTTTTGCCGGATAGAACTGCTATCCGGTTTTTTTATAAATTGATGATGATGACTAATAAAGTACTTTTATCTACAGCCTATTTGCCTCCGGTTCAATATTTTTCTAAACTGATAAAATATGATGAAATATTTATTGAAGCGCATGAAAATTTTATAAAACAAACCTACCGCAACCGTTGTAATATTTATGGAGCAAATGGGTTACTTGCATTATCAATCCCTGTAAAAAAAAATAAACCGAAAACAAAAATTAAAGATATAGCCATTGATTACGATATCAATTGGCGTAAAATGCATTGGAAATCTATAGAATCAGCCTATCGTTCATCAGCATTTTTTGAATTTTATGCCGATTATCTGGCTCCTTTTTATCATACCAAATATCAATTTCTGATTGATTTTAATCATGATTTAATGAAAATGCTTGCAGAACAGTTGGAAATTGATATTCATATTTCTTATACAAAAGAATATAATTTTCCGGAGGAAGTTGATTTTGATGATTTTAGAGATGCTATTCATCCTAAAAAAAAAATCAACGATCCGGATTTTAAAGTGAAGGAATTCTTTCAGGTTTTTTCAGATAAACATGGTTTTATCTCAAATTTAAGTATTTTAGATTTGTTATTTAATACCGGACCCGAAGCATTAGAATATTTAAAAAATAGTTTTTTTTGATGAACGGCTTTTTTATAAAAAAAAAAAATCATTAATTTTATATTTATTTTTTACAAATGAACCAGAGATTATGACGAATTTAGTAATTCAAAGTACAGATTCAACTCCACTTGTTGAGTTTTTAACCAATGGAAATCTTACCTTAAAAGGCCGTTCTTTACCTGAAGATGTCTATAAATTCTATGCCCCTTTAATTGACTGGGTAAAAGAATTAGAGACGAATAAAGTGGTTCTTGAACTTAAGCTTGAATATTTAAACACCTCATCTACAAAAAAACTTCTAAATTTATTGACAGCCATTGATGAAAATGAGAAAATTCATGAGATTGATGTGAATTGGCATTATGAATTTGATGATTTGGAAATGGAGGATTTAGGTACTATTTATGAAGAAGATTTGAAGCGGGCTAGATTTCAGTATATCGAAGAAGTAGATATTTTTTAATTTTTTTGATGAAGCAAAAAAATTGTAGGCCTTTTTCTTAAATCAAGCAAGTTTTTTTTCCAATATTTGATCTTTTTAGTCTTTATAAATTCGCTGGCCAAGGTTATATCTGTTGCAATACACAATAATGTTTCTGGATGGCAGGTTGTAATCAAATCGTTTAGTAAATGTTGATTCCTATAGGGAGTTTCAATAAATAGTTGAGTCTGATTTTCAATTTGTGATCGTTTTTCCAACTCTTTAATTTTTTTGATTCTTTCGTTTTTCTTGATTGGAATATAGCCAACAAAAGCAAAATTCTGGCCGTTTAAACCCGAAGCCATTACAGAAAGTAAAATAGATGAGGGCCCCACCAAGGGCGCAACATCAATATTTTTTTTATGTGCCAGAGCAACAATGTCTGCTCCCGGGTCGGCAACGCCAGGAGTACCTGCCTCTGAAATAATGCCAATATTTTGATTCTCTTTAAATGGATTTAAAAACGATTCGTAATCCTCCGGGCTTGTGTGTTTGTTTAATTCATAAAAGGTTAAATCATCAATTTTTGTTTGTATACCTGCTTTAATTAAATATCGACGGGCTGTTTTTATATTTTCTACAATATAAAAATTGGTTTGATTGATAATATCAACAACATATTGCGGAATAACATTTTCTACAGGGCTATCTCCAAGCGTTGTTGGTATTAGGTATATCTTAGCACTCATTTAGTTTGGTAATTTTGTGATTTGTTTGCAATATTATTTATTTTTTGAAGCTTTTTTACTCTAATAAAAATTCTTTCTCATTAAAATCATTATCAAAACCTTCTAGAAATAATTGTCCATCTTTTTCAACAAAACCGTGCAATTGAGTTATATCTCCTGTGTTAATAAACGTTTTTTTGTGGGTATTGTACAATTTGTATATGGTTTCTGCACGTGAATTTCCAATATCGGCAGGCATCAGAATAAATATAATCCATTCTAAATCATCGGTAAGATCAATAATCTGGAAAATATTTTCAGGATCGTAAAAAAGAGTGTCAATTTTATTATCGTAAATTTTGATTAAGCCATGATCATCTAGTGTAATTTCAAAAATTACTTCCGGAATAATGTTAATATCCGAAATGCAGGCATCGTTCCATTTATTGCCTTTGTAAATATCCTCAATGTTGATTTTTAAAATAAATCGGTCGATATCAAATAGTTTATTCTCGGAAACTTGATTTTTTATTTCACTCCAGTTAAAATCTAACGATAAATCCTGGTATCCCATTTGATCATCAAGTATTTTAGTAGTTGTTGCTAAAGGTTGGCTAATGGCAAAGCCAATATGCGTTTCGGTAACATATCCGGGAGGCATAAAACATGCCAGTAGCTCAATTTTTATTTTTTTAAGGCGGTTATTGGCTTTATATATCGTTTCTGATTTTTGAAAACCATTGCGAATTTTTAATCCATGGATATTTTTGGGAATGGTCATATAAATATGCTCACCGATACCATTTCCTTCGCTTCCTTCTGCCCAACATGTAGCCGGGTTATTATCGCTCATGTTAATAGCTCCATACTTGCCAAAATTGTAATAACCGCTTTGTTCCAGCTCAGAAGACGAATGCCAGAATTGTTCATTTTCTTCGGCTAAAAACAGTGTGTCTTTTATATTGAGTTGGCCAGTTGCTGTTTGATAAAGACATATTATAGCAAGTAGGCTTAAAAGTATAAATTTCATTTTCATTATAATTTTAATTTTATGCTAAATTAATTATTTACTTGTAATTTTAAGTTGTTTTTTACAGAAACAATATTGAATAATGAATGGTTAGTTTATATTATCTTTGTTTAACCTGTATTATTCATAAATAATGCTGCTGATGAAGGTAAAATCAAAGATTTAATTAAAGTAAACCTTTGATTTTCCACAGTCAGGTAAAAATCATATATATAGTAATGAAAATAATTTATAATCTCTTTTTAAACAGAAATTTTATATTGGTTTTTGCCGTAATTATGGGCATGGTATTAGGTGATTATGCTGTTTACTTTAAAGAGTATACTATTTATGTACTTGCCATTACCATGATTTTTTCTACAACTGGAATCGAATCGAAAGCATTACTTCCGTTAAAAAAGCTTTTTAAACCAATGTTGGTAGGGACGGTTTTGAATTATTTTGTTTTTGGAGCAGTTGTTTTGATTTTGGCCTGGTTATTAATGCCTACAAAAGAATTGTTTATGGGGTTTGTTGTAATTGTTGCAGCTCCACCAGGAGTTGCCGTTATCCCTTTTGCAGGGATATTAAAAGGAGATATTGAATATTCAATTTTAGGTGTATTTGGAGCTTTTTTAGCATCCATTGCCATTGCTCCTGCGCTTATTGAATTATTTTCTAAAAATGCCGAAGTGAGTGCTTGGGCGTTATTTATGTTAATGATAAAATTAGTTCTTATTCCATTGATATTATCACGGTTATTATTATTTAAACCAGTTTTTAAATATGTTGCAAAAATTCGTGGTAAAGTTGTGGATTGGGGGTTTGCCATTATTATTTTTACAGCGGTTGGTATGAACAGGGATGTTTTTTTTAGCAATCCGGTAATTTTAATCTTATCAATTATAGTTTTATTGATAGCTACTTTTGGAATTGGTTCACTTTATGAATTATTTTCAAAAAAAATGGGAATAAAGCCTGGTCGTTCAATTACTCAGGTTTTGTTGTTAACTATAAAAAGTTCAGGCTTTTCGGTAGTAACTGCACTTACTTTGTTTGGAAAAGAAGCAGCCATACCATCGGCAATTTTAGCTGTAATAGTTTTATTATATTTGCTATTCCTATCGATAAGGATGGAAATAAAAAAAAGATAAGATTTTGAAAGTAAAAATACTTGGTACTGGAACATCACAAGGCGTGCCTGTAATAGCATGCAATTGCAAGGTTTGTCAATCAACTGATCCGAACGATCATCGTTTGCGCACATCTGCATTGATTGAAGTTGATGGAGTAAATATTGTTATTGATGCAGGCCCTGATTTCAGGCAACAAATGTTACGCGAAAAAGTAAAAGATATTGATGCCATTTTAATTACACACGAGCATCGAGATCATATTGCCGGATTGGACGATATAAGAGCTTTTAATTTTATGAACCAGAAGCCCATTGATATTTATGCCGAAAAGAGAGTGCAAAAAGTTATTAAATCTGAATTTTTCTACTCTTTCGAAGAAAATAAATATCCGGGCGTTCCTCAAATAAGTCTTCAAAATTTAGATTTAGAGCCTTTTAAAATTATAAATATTGAAATAATCCCTATTCAGGTTTTTCATTATAAACTTCCTGTTTTTGGTTTTCGTATAGGTGATTTTACTTACATTACAGATGCAAACTATATTCCTGAAGAAGAAAAAGAAAAATTGATTGGAACGAAATATCTGGTAATAAACGCATTACGAAAAAGAAAACATATTTCTCATTACAGTCTATCCGAAGCGGTTGAATTAGTCAAAGAATTGAGTCCAAAACGCGCCTACATAACACATATTAGCCATCAAATGGGGTTGCACCATGATGTAAATGAAGAACTCCCTCGAGGCGTTTCGCTGGCCTATGACGGACTGCATTTTGAGGTGTGAATATACTATTGTTAATTTTTAAACCTATTTTTAAAATATTTTTAAATATTAATTAAGGGTATTTTAAATTTTAAGTGTTTATAGATATGTAAAGTAATAATTACTAGTAAAAACTTTGCATATCTAATGAAAAAAATAAACAAAAAATTATTTGCCAGATATTATTGGGGTATTGCCAGTGAGCAAGAGCGAAAAGAAATTATTGATTCTAAAGAATCTAATGAAATGCTCAGTGAACAGTGGGACAATTATAATGAAATTAAGCTCGTTTCACCTGAGCCAGACCATGATAAAATTACCCGCAATATAAATCATAGGATATCTAATAATATTAAGCGGCAAAAGAACAGGAGTACTAATTCTTCGTTTTTATTAAAATTTGCTGCAGGAATTCTTACCTTAATTGCATCATCTGTTTTGATTTATTTTCTGGTATACTCTCCTACGACAATAGATTCGGTTGCAATGATTGAAAAAGAAAATCCCAGAGGGCAGAGATCAGAATTGTTATTACCCGACGGTTCTAAAGTTTGGCTTAATGCTGAAAGTAAAATTTTATATCCTGAAAAATTTAATCATCAAAACAGAATTGTTATGCTTCAAGGTGAAGCTTATTTTGATGTTACTAAAAGTGAAAAACCTTTTATTGTTAAAACAGATCGTATTGATATAGAAGTTCTGGGTACTGAATTCAATGTTATGGCTTATCCTAACGAAAAGTCAATAACAACTACATTAGTAACAGGGAAAGTAAATGTAAAAAGGATTAATCCTGAAACAAAAAAATTACAAAAAGCAATATTAACACCCAATCATCAAGCCATATATGATAAAAATGAAGACAGGTTCATTTTAGATCAGGTAGATGTATCCACTTTTACATCCTGGAAACAGGGTAAGTTAATTTTTGATAAAGCACCAATCATCGATATCGTTAATGCGCTTGAAAGATGGTATGATGTTGAGATCAATCTACAAAAAAATCTTAGTTATCAACATTATTACACCTTAACTATTACAGATGAATCCTTTACTGATGTAATGAAATTGATTAAAAAAACAACCCCTGGTATAAATATTAAAATTCATGATAATTTGATCGAGATATCAAAAAACTAAAAAGAAAATTCTGCAGAAAATTAACATAGATTAAAAAATGTTTAATTAATAATTAACGCTTTTATGAGACAAGAAAAAAGCAAACGAAAGATGCCAAGAAAGATAAACCGAAAAAGTTTTTCTTTTGTGCTAAAATTTGCCGTAGCAATTATTTTAATAAGTTATTTTAACATTACTACTGCAAGCAATTATGCTCAAAATGCTAAATTATCGCTTTCGCTACAAAATGTTTCACTTAAGCAGGTACTTAAGGAAATTGAAAAGCAGAGCGATTTTTATTTTATGTACAATGATTCCGAAGTGGATGTCAGTAAAAAGATTAGTATAAATGCAGAAGGATATACTATTTACGAGTTACTTGACAAAGTTTTGGATGACTCCGGAATAGTTTATGAAGTTGTTGAGAAACAAATTGTTTTAAATCCGAAACAAGAAAAAGATAAAATCTCAACCCAACAAACTAAAAATATTAAGGGAACCGTTGTTGACGAGAGCGGTTCTCCTATTCCCGGAGTAAATATTTTTGTAAAAGGAACTACGATAGGAACAGTAACCGACCTGGATGGAAATTACTCAATAGATATTCCATCGGAAGATGTTACTTTGGTTTTTTCTTTTGTGGGATTTAGAACTCATGAAGAATTAGTTGGAAACCAAACTGAAATAAATATTACACTTTACGAGGAAACCACAAAGCTGGATGAGATTGTTGTAATTGGTTACGGTTCTTCTAGTAAAAAGTTGTTAACCAGTTCTATTGCCAGTATAGACAGCGAAGATATTGAAAATAATATTTCATCTGGAATCGAATCTGCATTACAGGGTAAAACTTCTGGTGTTTCGATTAATCAAAATTCTGGTACGCCAGGAGCAGCTGCTACAGTTCAAATACGTGGAATAAGCTCAATATCTGCAGGAACGCAGCCATTGTATGTTGTTGATGGAATTCCTATAACTTCAGGAAATTATGGACAAATAAGTATGGAAGGCCAGGATATTAATGCACTTGCCGATATAAACCCAAACAATATTAAATCGATCAGTGTTTTAAAGGATGCTTCAGCGGCTGCTATTTATGGGGCCCGAGCAGGAAACGGGGTAATACTTATTGAAACAAAATCAGGAGCAGCAGGTGATACAAAGTTTGAATTTAACTCATACTATGGCTTACAAGAGGTTTATAAAAGACTCGAATTATTAAATGCCGAAGAATTTAAAGATTATATTGTTGAACTGGGTGTCAATCCTTCTGAGTTCGACCCTGATGTTGATACAGATTGGCTTGATGAAGTTTTAAAAACATCGGCCATCGAAAATTATGAATTATCTGCCTCAGGTGCTCAGGATAATACAAGATTCTATATTTCCGGGCGGTATTTTAATCAGGATGGAGTTGTTTTAGGAACTTCTTACGAAAAATATAATGGACGTGTAAATATTGATTATGAAGTTAATGATCGATTTGATTTAGGCGCTAAAATAAGTACTAATTACTCTATTAATGATCGTGTTCGAGGTGATCAATCTGTAAATGGGGTATTGCCTAATGCAGTTTCAACTCCACCTGTTTATCCAGTAAAAGATGAGCTTAGTAATTATGCTGTTACTGGGTGGTGGGATAATCCCGTAGCCATTGGCGAATCGGTAACAAATCAGGCTAAATCTTTCAGAAACATTTCAAATATTTATGGCACTTATGATATATTAGAAGGATTACAGTTTAAAAATCAATGGGGATTCGACTATTATAGTTTACGCGAAAAAAGATTTGAACCTAATTTTGTAAAATCAGCTCGGAATGATAACGGAGTTGGTGTAGATGCTGCAACTGAGGTTTTTAAATTAACGCAGCAAAGCACACTTACTTACATAAAATCAATCAATAATATCCATAATTTTAACTTTTTGTTAGGTTATAGTTTCGAAAAATGGGATGAAAATTCTTCTTATATACTGGGAACCCAATTCCCTTCGAATGAAACCAGGGATTTAGATGTTGCTGCATTAATTGATGGAGGAGCTACTGATGCATCAAGTTATGAATCCGGACTCGAATCTTTATTCGGAAGGGTTAAATATAATTTCGATAATAAATATTTATTAGATGTTAGTTTACGCCGTGATGGTTCGTCTAATTTTGGTGAAAACAACAGGTATGCATATTTACCAGCAGCATCTTTTGCATGGCGATTAAACGAAGAATCATTTCTGCAAAATAGCAGTATAATTAGTGAACTAAAGCTAAAACTTAGCTATGGATTAACTGGTAACGACAATATTGGCGCTTTTCGTTCCTTAAATGTTTATAGTGGTGGTGCCAATTATTATGGAGCTCCTGGAACGGTACCCGGACAAATTGCTAATCCCGATATTAAGTGGGAAACAACATCAAATACAAATGTTGGCCTTAATTTAGGATTATTTAAAAACAGAATTTTATTTTCTGCTGATTTTTATTATAACCACACAAAAGACCTGCTATTATTTAGAGTATTACCTGGCTCATCAGGCTTTACAACTTATGCCGACAATATTGGTGAGTTAGAAAATAAAGGAATGGAGTTGGACTTAAATACTGAAAACTTTACAGGTAACTTCAAATGGACATCTAACTTTAATATTTCTTTTAACCGTAATAAAATTCTTGAATTATATGGTGATAAACCTTCTTCCCCAGAAGGCCGGGGTAATAATACCTTAATTGAAGGAGAACCTATTGGTGTTTTTTATATGTACAAAAGTTTAGGTGTAGACCCTTCATCAGGCGAATTGGTTTTTGAAGATGTAAATGGCGACCGAGTTATTGGTGATGAAGACCGCCAGATTGTTGGAGACCCTAACCCTGATTTTACCGGGGGATTTAATAATATGTTTTCATATAAAAATATATCGATGGATATTTTTATCCAATTTGCCTACGGTAATGAAATTTTTAATGGAGTAAGGCAATATGCCGAGAATATGACTATATCTAACGATAATCAGTTGGTTACTGTTAAAGACCGTTGGCAGGAACCCGGTGATATTACTTACATCCCTAAAGCCGGTGTTCCTTCAAATAATTGGGTGTCATCTCATTATATTGAAGATGGCTCTTACTTAAGATTAAAAAGAATTGCTATAAACTATGACCTACCACAAAAATATATTGAAAAATTAGGTGGTTATATTAATTCTTTGAGAATCTATTTGCGTGGACAAAATCTTTATACTCTTACTCCTTATAGTGGGATGGACCCAGAGGTAAACTATTCAGGTATAAGTAACGTTGTTCGAGGAGTCGATTTCTTTACTTATCCACAGGTTAGAACTTACACTTTAGGTATAAAAATGAATTTTTAAAAAATTGATAGATATGAAATCTAAATTATTTATAATCATATTATCGTTAATCACAATTTCGAGTTGTGAAGTATTAGATGTAGAACCTTCTAATCTAATTTTAGATGAAGATGCGATTGTTGATTTAAAAAGTTTGCAATTTGCTGTAAATGGAGCATATAACGAACTTCAGTCAACACCCTTTGCTGAAGATGGTATTATTTTTGGCGATTTAACGGCTGACAACTGGATACATGTTGGATCGAAAAAAGAATATGCGCAAATTGACAATAACCAATTACTTGCCACAAATATTTATGTAGAAGGAATTTGGAATAGCTGTTACGATGAAATAAATATTGTAAATAATATTTTGGCAAAGATTGAAACCCTTGATAATGTTAGCGATGAAGATAAAAATTATTATAAAGGGCAATGTTTGTTTTTAAGAGGATTAAGCTATTCAGTTTTAGCTAAATATTTTGGAGGTGTACCTTTAAAACTAGAACCAACTGTAAATACCGAACAGGAGTCTTTAAATATTGCCCGAGCTTCGCTTTCGGACACATATAATCAGATATTAAATGATTTGGGCGAAGCAGAACTTTTGCTCGAGGAGTATGGTTATAACCGAAATCCTTCATTTGCGGATGTATATGCTGTTAAAGCTTTAATGGCAAGAGTTTATCTATATTTGAGCGAATTTGAAGATCACTGGCAAGATGCTGCCGAAAAAGCTAATGAAGTAATTCAAAGTGGTAATTTTAGTTTGCAGGATTCGTCTTCATATGGCGATATTTTTGATGAATCAAGTGTTTCTGATGAAATAATTTTTCAGATAGATTTTAAAAACGATGATGATAACAACGCTATTGCTGACTGGACTAATGCAAATGGAAGCAGAATTGAAGTGCAGGCATGGGATTCAAAAGAAAAAGATGCCAGCATTTATGACGTTTTTGAAAGTTTTGATTACAGATTGGATGCTAGTGTAATTGAATCATCAGGGAATTATTACGCTGCAAAATATAGCGACCTTACCGAAGGTAAAGATAATGTTATTTTATTCCGTTTAGCAGAAATGTATTTAATTAGAGCAGAGGCTCTTAACGAGATAGCTTATGTTGCTGGCGGTGATGCATTTGATATGCTTAGCGCAATTACAGCTAGGGCTGGTTTAGGTGAAGTTAGTGCAGCCAGTTATCCTACTTCTAATGCTTTTCGTTTAGCTGTTGAAAAACAACGCAGGTTAGAATTAGTTTTTGAAGGCCATCGTTTTTTTGATTTACGAAGAACAGGAAGGATTAACGATATTTTCCCCTCTACCGGTAATATGGACGATAACAACTGGTTATTTCCAATTCCTCAAACCGAAATTGATACCAATGAGTTAATTGAACAAAATGGAAATTATTAAAAACCATAGGTTATGAAAATAAAATATAATTTTTTATCAATTTTATTAATTTTAATAGCTGCAACATACTTAGGCTGCGAAGATTATACAGAAGATTTCCCAATACCAGACCCAAGTACTGTGGCTCGTTTTGAAATGGTTCCTCAAAACAACTTTGTTGCTCCGGATGTTATTATGTTCCGTAATACATCCTCTGTGCCTGAAAGAGCAGGTGATCCTACATTTTATTGGGATTTTGGAGATGGAGATACTTATGAGACAACCAGCGTTGATTCTATTTATCATAGCTACGAAGATATTGGCACATATAATGTTTCGCTTACAGTAAAAACTACAGCAGGCGATAGTTCATTTGCTTCAGAAAAAGTTCAGCTAATTGATATTTTATTGGGTGATACCTTGCTTTTTGAAGATTTTGAAAGTTCTGGCTTATTTCCCGAAAATTGGGTTCTGGAAAATGTAGATGGAAAAACGCCAGCTAGTGGTGTTGGTTTACCCGAACTTGCCGATAGTGCCTGGGTTGTGAGATATTCTGGCCTTATGGAAAGTAATGTGGCGATTGGTACATCCTGGTACGAAGAATCTCCAAGTGCAGCCGATGACTGGTTTATTTTGCCTAAAATTACTTTAGGTCCTAACGCTGCCCTTCAGTGGCAAGGAATGTCATTCACTAGCTCTGGAGATTATCCTGATGATTATGAAATATATATAAGTACAACTACTCAGGATTCTGAAGGGTGCCTCGATAACGATATGCTTTTAAGAGTCAATAATGAAGCCTGGCGCGAAAGTGTTGGTGGCGAAGGCCCGCAACGAAGAAGGTTATTCTTTAACGATTTAGGCTATCAAAATGTGGATGTATTTATTGGATTTAGATTAATGACACCACATCCTGGTGGAAGTACCCTGGGTATAGATGATATTTTAGTGATTGAATTAAATTAATATATTAAAAAAATAAGAGAGCAGGAGAGTAATCCTGTTCTCTTTAAAAAATACAAACCCTAAAACTATATACTTATGAAAAAATTATTACTTTTTATCGGATTGGTTACTCTTACAAGTTTTGCTTTTTCTCAGGCAAAAATTGATGAGGACTTTAACACAGAATTACCAGCTACATGGTCAGTTATTGATAACAATTCAGATGGAAGTACCTGGTTCTATGAAGAAGGAGGTTATGGCCTTGATGGTACTAATTGTGTGTCAATTGATACTTATGAACCCGGACCAGCAGATGATTATTTAATATTGCCACAAATTACGGTTAATGATGGGGACTATTTAGCTTTTTATGCTAATTCTGCTAGCTCTAGTTATCCAGACGATTTTACTGTTTTGGTATCAAAATCAGGGACAGATGTTGCAGATTTTACAATTACGGTAGGTTCTGAAACCGGAGTTTCTGCTGATAACTTTGTCCGCTTTTCATATAATCTAACAGATAATGCTGAAATCAGTGATGGGGATAATATATATATTGCCATCTATTGTGACTCTGAAGGTTCATATTTAAATATTGATAATGTAAAAGTTTATCAGCAAAATTTAATTAATGAAGATTTTGAAAATGGTATTCCTGCTGAATGGACAATAATTGATGAAGGAGAAAACCCAGGTACATGGACTGATACTATTGAGGGAGGTTATGATGGAACTAATGGTGTTTGGGTTGATACTTATGAATCTGGTTTTGGCCAGGCAGATGATTGGTTAATAACACCTCAATATGAAATCCGAGAGGGTGATGTAATGTCTTTTTGGTTGTATGGTAATGATGCTACCTATGAAGATACAATTTATGTTGAGATTTCTAAATCAGGAGTTAATACTGATGATTTTACAGTTCATGTAGATACTATCTACACTGTTACAGACTGGACTAAATATCAATATAAATTTGATGATATTTCTGAAGTTTCTGCAGGAGAAAATGTTTATGCTGCACTATGGGCACTTTCAAATGGATCAAGAGTTTTTATGGATAATTTCAGAGTGGGTGAATATATTCCACCAAAACTTATCGATGCATATGCTGTTGATATAAACAAAATCGCTATTGTATATGATGCTGAAGTTAATGAAGCTGATATTACGATAGGAGATTTTGAATTGTCTGGTACAGAGGATATAACATTTACCGATTTTACTATTAGTGAAACAAATGGTAAAATTGTAATTGCTTCCACATCAGCAGATATGACCAGTGATAACACGCTCGACTTATTAACTAATGCTGCAACTGGAGATGAAGTTGAATTTTATGCCGGAATCTCTTCAATAGCTTATGTAAGCGTTACAAATCCTGAAGGAACTATTGAAAGTGGATACAATGCTACTTTTAAGGGTGTTGTTTCTGCTGTAACTGACAACAGGGTTTGGATACAGGATGGAGTGGGAGCACACCATGGTGTAAATACCTATTCATTAACTAATGCTGATGATGTTGCTGCAGGTGATGAAATAATTGTTGTTGGAAAGTTAGATATCTATGATAATCAGTCAGAATTATATCCATCAACCTTAATTGATATTGTATCTTCTGAAAACGATATTTACGAAGCTGAGGTTATTACCGGAGAAGATATTGCTTCTACAATAGCTGTTGAAACTGATCCCGCAGAACAATACGAAGGATCTCTTGTAAAAATCAACAATGCTGTAGCTATCGATACGGTTACCGTTGAAGGATATATTTACTGGTCGTTTACTGATGACGATGGAACAAATACATTTTATGTTGGTGCCCCAATGGGTTTAATTACCATTGACGAAACAACTTTCACCGAGAATGAAGAGTACAATATCACTGGTATTGTAGCCAACAGAGACGGAATATATTCATTAAATCCAAGGGCCGGAGATATTGAAGAAACGGTTGGTATTGGAGATGCTGCATTAAAAGATATGAATATGTTTCCAAATCCAGTTAAATCTATGCTAAGTATAGAAAACATTTCAGGTGTGAATCAAATATCCATTATTAATACACTTGGACAGGAAATCAAAAAAGTTAAGGTTAACGGAAATGAAAACCTAAATCTTGATCTTTCCGAATTGAATTCAGGCCTGTACTTTGTCTCTTTCTACAACGAAAAAGGGATACTAAAAAGTTCAAAGATTATTAAAGAATAAAGCAAATAATTTGTTTAATCATTTGGGGGATGAAATATTCCCCCATTTTTTATTTTTATCTATAAACATTTAATTATAATATGATAAGATTTTGCATCCTCTTTTGTATTCTATTTTTAAGCTGTACTCAAATATTATCTCAAGGAAAACTATTATTAATTGGAGGCGGTGGTGAAAAAGATTCTGAAAATAGCTGGAATCAAGCTGCTTATAAATGGGCTGTTGATCAATCTGAAAATAAAAAAGTGGCATTTATTTCTTATTACGAAGAGTCTGATTGGTTGCCCAATTATTTTATAAATCAATGTGGAGCTGTTTTTGCTAAAAATTTTAAAATAGATGATTTATCATTAGCAGATCAACAGGCAACTTATGATTCTTTGATTAAATATGATGTGATTTTTCTAAAAGGAGGCGATCAGTCTAATTACTACAATACTTATAAAAATACTAAAACACAGGATGCTATTCAGTTCGTATTTGATAATGGTGGGATTGTTTGTGGAACTTCAGCGGGATTGGCAGTAATGTCAAATATTATTTATGCTGCCTTAGGGAGTTCTGCACAACCTGATATTTGTATAGAAAACCCTCAAAATTCTGACATTACTTTAAGAGATGATTTTTTAAATCTATTTCCTGGTTATATTTTCGATTCTCATTTTACTCGCCGGTTAAGATTCCCTCGTTTGCTTGCTTTTATGGCTAACTGGAAAATTAATCATGGGCAATCTATTATTGGAATAGGTGTTGACGAAATGACAGCGATGACGATTGATGAAAATAATATTGGAACAGCATATGGGATTGGAAGCATTAATATTTACCAAGCATATTCTGAAAATACTTTTTTACAAAATAATACAAAACTTATTGCAGATTCAGTACTTGTATCACAATTGCTGCAAGGTTGTTCAATCGATTTTAATACCATGGAAGTATCTGGATTTGTTAATGAAATAAAGACTTCCATAAAACAAGAAACTGGGAATTATATAGTACTTGCGTCAGGGAACAATAATATTACTTATAACTTAACTTTGTTAAATGAACTTGTAGAAAATTGTGGAAATCCTTATGATGACTTATTAATTATAACCCAAACAGATCACACATTAGCTGAGAAATTTAAATCTCAATTAGAATCCAGAGATGTATCTAATGTTTATATCTACTCTGCAATAGATAATAACTATGATAATGAAGAATTAAGTAGATTAATTAGTGAAACAAATAAATTTTTATTTGTTGATAATGATTATAATCAATTGATTGATTTCCTTGAAAATAGTGAAAACGGAAATTATCTCTATAAAAAAATCAGAAATAATGGAATGGTAACAGCTTTTATAGGAGATAACAGCCGCTTTGCAGGGCATACTGTTGTGGAAAATTATTTATCTACCAATGCAGCTTACGATGCAACACTTGAATTTTATAAAGGTTTAGATTTATTAAAAACAACAGTAATTATTCCAAATACTTTTATTGATAGTGATTTGTACGAAAATATTGCAACTTCAGTCCCTTATGCAATGATCGAAGATTCTTTAACTTATGGAATCTGGTTAAACAAGAAGAACTTTATAAAATATGCTCCTAATGATAATAAAACTTATTTCAATGCTTTTGGAAACTCTCCGGTAATGATCTTAAAACATAATGGAGGACATGTAGGAAAATCTGAACAAAGTGCTTATGGTTATTTATCTGATACACCACCTCAATTTGCTGGTTTTAAAGAAATGACATTATCATTAATTGATCAAAGTACACCCTATAAAGCTGGTGATGAAGTTGATGTTACAACTTCAATTGGTACGATGGTAAAGACTCATGTTAAAATTTTTGTAAATAATAAACAAAAACAAATTAAAACACAATGGCTCAATCAGGATTATTTGGTTAACATTTATGATTCTTCCGGACACGTGTTATATAAAAATCGATTTATAAATAGGGGAGCCATTTCTACTCAATATTTTAATTCAGGTATTTATATTATTAATTTATGTTCTGATAAACATTGTGTTAGTGATAAATTTTATATTCATTAATACTTATTGCTATGATTTTAATAAAAAATGCTGATGTGTATACTCCTGAACATTTAGGTATTAAAGACATTCTAATTGCAGGAGAAAGAATTGTTGCTATACAAGATGAGATTGACTTATCATCCTTAAAAAAAGTATTGGAAATAGAACTGATTGATGCCAACCAGAAAAAAGTAATTCCCGGTTTAATTGATGCACATGTCCATATTGCTGGTGCTGGTGGAGAAGGAGGCCCTGCCACCAGAACACCTGAAATGCAACTTTCTCAAATGTTTACCGGTGGAATTACAACTGTTGTTGGATGTTTAGGAACCGACGGCATGACCCGTTCGTTAAATAGTGTGCTCATGAAAGTAAAATCACTACGCGAAGAAGGGGTTTCTGCCTGGATGTATACCGGTTCATATCAGGTTCCTCCGCCAACTATATTAGGTGATGTTGGCAAAGATATTGCCATGATTGACGAGATAATTGGTGTTGGAGAAATAGCTCTTTCAGATCATCGGAGTTCTTGTCCGTCAACTAACGAATTGATAAGATTAACAGAACATGCGCGGGTTGGTGGCATGCTGGGAGGAAAAGCCGGAATTGTAAATATTCATATGGGCGATGCACAAAATCCTTTTCAACCCATTTATGATGCAGTAAATAAAAGCGAACTTAAATACACACAGTTTCTCCCCACACATTGTAACCGGAATGAATATATTTTTGAAGATGCCAAAAAATATGGTAAAAAAGGTTATATTGATATTACTGCCAGTTCTTATCCTTATTATCCCGATTACGAAATAAAACCATCAAAAGCAATTGTTGAATTACTAAATGCCGGAGTTCCTTTAGAGCATATTACTATGACGTCTGACGGAAATGGTTCTTTGCCCGATTTTGACAAAAATGGCAATTTGGTTAAATTAGAAATGGGGCAACCTAAATCAATTTTTGATGAGTTGATTGATGCAGTTATTGATGAGCGGTTAGCTCTCGGTAAGGCATTAAAAATTGTTACTTCTAATGTAGCAGATATCCTTAATCTTAAAAATAAAGGAAGAATTACCAACGGAAAAGATGCTGATTTGGTAATCATTGATCATAATTTTAAAATACATTCATTAATATCGCGTGGGAAATTATTTGTTTCTGATTATAAAACAATAAAAAAAGGTACTTATAACAATTAGCTTTTTAGATATATTTTTTATATTTTATTCGAAAATATTTTTTTAAATACGAATCTTTTGGTAGAAAGAAATTCTAAATATATTGACAATCTTTTAATTGAGAAGGTTAAAGAAGGGGATAGTAAAGCCTTCGAAGAATTGTATTATAAATATTCTGAAAAACTTTATTATTTTGCTATTCGATATTTAAAAACCAAAGAAGATGCTGAAGGTTTAGTGCAGGAAATTTTCATTAAGATTTGGGAAAACAGATCGAGTTTAAAATCAGGGTTATCATTTAATGCTTATCTTTTTACCATTGCACGAAATTCTATATTTAATTTACATCGTAAAAATTTAAACGAAAATGCTTACAAAGAGTATTTAAGAAACTATCTGGACGAATATCATAATAAAACCGAGAATGATTTAATTCTTTCAGATATGAAGGGACGTATTGATAAAAAAATTGAAAAACTTCCACCTCAACGTAAATTAATATTCCAATTAAGCAGAAATGAAGGGCTTTCTTATCGGGAAATCTCTCATAAATTAAACATATCTGAAAAAACAGTTGAAGCGCATATGCGGCTTGCTCTAAAAACGCTTAGATCAGCTGTTAATATTGAGATATTCTTACCTGTAATTTTATTTATCCCTTTATTTTTTTAAATATTGAATTATGATTAAGGGAAACTGATCCTAAATGTGTATTTATATATAGAAAAGATAACTAATTTATACACACATTTTTTATGATCAGTCGACTATATTTTTTTTTAATAACTCTAATTCTATTGAGTTATTCGTGTACAACCGAACAATATCAGAAACAAGTTTCAGATAAACCAAAAAATGGCAAGCTCTTTATTATTGGAGGTGGTAAAAGGCCTGTAGAGATGATCAGGTCAATGGTAACCATTTCGGGAGTGGATACTTCCGGTTACATTGTTATTTTACCCATGTCAAGTTCTGTTCCCGATACAGCAGCGTATTATGGAGTAAAACAATTTACCGATTTAGGACTAAAAAATGTATTTGCACTGAATTTTAACGACAGTTTAGATATTACTTCTAAAAGGATAGATTCGCTTAAAAACGCATCATTAATTTATATTTCCGGAGGAGATCAAAACAGGTTTATGGAAATTGTTAATGGAACGCCTATATATGATGCAATTCACGATGCATATAAAAATGGTGCTTTAATTGCAGGTACGAGCGCCGGAGCAGCTGTAATGAGTGAAAAAATGATTACCGGAAATGAGTATAAGCACTCTGAATATACAGGGAACTTTAGAACAATTGAAGCCAATAATATTGAGATCGAAAAAGGGCTGGGTTTGATTGAAAATGCCATCATTGATCAGCACTTTGTTTGGCGAATGCGAATGAACCGGCTAATTTCTGCCTGCCTTGAAAACCCAGAAGAAACCGGCATTGGTATTGATGAATCTACTGCAATTTTAATTGAAAATAATAAAGCAACAGTCTATGGCGAAAGCCAGGTTGTTGTTTTAAGGCACAAAACAGCCGAAACAAAAATTGTGAATGGATTATTGGGAGCTGCTGGTATGGAACTTAGTATTTACCTGCCTGGCGATTCGTTCGAAATTGTCGAATAATAGTATTAATATTAATTTTTTATTGATGAAGAAACGCAAAATTCCTCATACATACGTTATTGTTTTTTTTATTATTGTTTTATCTGCATTTCTCACCTGGTTTGTTCCAGGAGGCGAGTTTCAAAGAGAAGTGAAAGTTGTGAATGGTGTCGAACGTGAAATTATAGTAAATAATTCTTTTGAATATACCGAAAATAATCCGCAAACCTGGGAAATTTTTTCTGCTCTTTTTAATGGCTTCGTGAACACTTCGAATATCATTGTTTTTATATTAATGATCGGTGGCGCTTTCTGGATTATGAACGACAGCAAAGCAATTGATGTGGGTATTTATTCTTTTTTACGATTTACCAAAAAGTTAGAGAAACTAAAATTCTTTAAGGTTTTAGGAGTAGATAATATCATCATTTCTTTAATTATGATCATGTTTAGTGTCTTTGGTGCGATATTTGGCATGAGCGAAGAAACTATTGCTTTTATTATTATTTTTGTTCCGCTTGCTATATCCATGGGATACGATTCTATTGTAGGAGTATCAATGTGTTTTGTGGCTGCCGGTTTGGGATTTGCCGGTGCTTTATTAAATCCTTTTACTATAGGAATAGCACAAGGCCTTGCCGATTTACCATTATTTTCCGGTATTGAATATAGGCTGTTTATGTGGTGCATAATAAATATTGTAGGAATCATATATATCCTTAGGTATGCTAATAAAGTTAAGAAGCATCCAAAATCTTCGCCGGTATACGAAGATGATGAATACTGGAGAAAACGAGGAAACGCTCATGTAGAATCAATTAATTATTATACACCAAAAGCGGCATGGATAGTTTACATTTTTATTTTAGCTGTTTTAATTGTTTATTCTATTTTTATGCCAACATCTGAGCTGAGTGTTGGAAATGCATCAGGAGTAATACCCATAATTCCAATCCTTACAGTTTTTTATGCCATTACCGGATTTTTATCACTATTAAAATCTGTTCACTTTTATGTGTTAAACCTTTTATTGCTTACCATTTTATTCTTAATCGTTGGTGTAATGGGATATGATTGGTATGTAATGGAAATTGCCACAATCTTTTTAGCTATGGGTGTTTTTGCCGGAATTGCTATGAGTAATTCGTCCAATAAAATTGTGAATTTGTTTTTAACAGGTGCTAAAGATATTATGTCGGCTGCGGTAATTGTTGGTTTGGCAGGTGGAATCATTGTAGTTCTGGAAGATGGTAATATCATCGATACTATTTTATACTATATTTCTAAATCGATGAGTGATTTTGGGGATATTGCATCTGTAAGTATGATGTATATTTTTCAGGCTATTTTAAATATAATAATCCCGTCTGGTTCAGGAAAAGCAGCGTTAACAATGCCAATAATGTC
>CAZSIC010000019.1:5152-41842 GCA_964606845.1 uncultured Bacteroidales bacterium | reverse complement strand
GATATGGAATGACTGAAGCTGCACCGATGATTACTTTTACACGCCCGGGAAAAGGAATTATTGGATCGCCAGGGCAAGCACTGCCCGGATTGGAGATGGAAATACGCGACGATGAAATTGTTGCTAAGGGTGATAATATAATGAAAGGTTATTACAATAAACCCGAAGAAACAGCTGAGGTTTTAAAAGATGGATGGTTATATACCGGCGACCTGGGCCGAGTTGATAAAAACGGGTATTTATTTATCACCGGACGAAAGAAAGAAATTATTGTATTACAAAACGGGAAAAACATCAACCCTTTTGAGTTGGAAACTAAACTGGAAGCATACGACAGTGTTAAAGAAGCAGGCGTTTTTCAGAAAAATGATAAATTACATGCTTTAATTGTACCCGACTATGAACAAATGGCTCAAAATGAAGTAAAAGACCCTGAAATTTATTTTAAAAAAGAACTCATTCCTGACCTTAACCAGCGATTAACATCGTATAAAAGAATTATGAAATTCTTGTTAATCAACCAGGAGCTTCCAAGAACAAGGCTGGGAAAAATTCAGCGGTTTAAACTTGACGAAATATTTGAACAACCCAGAGTTCAAGAAAAAGTATTAGATGACCAGCAGCCTGTATCTGAAGAATATCATGTGATAAAAACATATATTGAATCACAGGTTGATATGACCATTTCGCCTGACGATCATCTTGAATTTGATATTGCCATGGATTCTTTAGGAAAAATTACCCTTATCGAATTCATTGAAAGAACATTTGGCGTAAAAATTGAAGAAGATACATTGATTAAGTTTCCCTCTATTAGCCGTATGGTTGATTATATCAAGGAAAATAAGGTGTTTCATAATTTCGAGTTGCCTAACTGGTCGGAAATATTGAAAGAAAAAATTCATTTTCAGCTTCCTAAATCGTGGCCAACGCAATCATTTATCATAAAATCGGCAAAGAATCTTTTTAAGTTATATTTTAAATTTAATGGTAAAGGATTAAATAATTTGCCCGAGGGTGCTGCTATTATTACGCCTAACCACCAAAGCTTTTTCGATGGGTTGTTTGTTACTGCTTTTTTAAAACGGAAAACGATTAAAAGCACCTATTTCTATGCCAAAAGGAAACATGTTAAGAACAGGTTTTTAAAGTTTATGGCCCATAGAAATAATGTAATCATTATGGATATGAATGTTGATATTAAAGAATCGATTCAGAAAATGGCTGCAGTTTTAAAAGAGGGTAAAAAAATTATTATTTTCCCAGAAGGCACAAGAACCACTAACGGCAAAATGGGAAAGTTTAAGAAAACATTTGCCATTCTTAGTAAAGAGTTAAATGTTCCGGTTGTTCCGGTTGCTATTAAAGGAGCATATGAGGCTTTGCCCGCAGGTAAAAAATTTCCAAAACCATTCCGAAAAATTGAAGTCGATTATTTAAAACCTGTGTATCCGAACGGACATAATTTTGATACATTAACCCAAAAGGTAAAAGAATTGATTAGTGAGCAGGTATATTAAAAATTTAAAATTTTTTAGCAAGGGTAGATTTTACTTTAAGAAATTCAATATAACCGTTGGTAGTACAAACAACAATGGTGTTATTGCTTAAAGCTATGGGAGTAGAGAATATTTTACCATTTGTTTTATGTTTTCATTTTTTGTAACTAAAGGTGAAGAAAAAATTGATTTGGATGTTTTGTAAATTTTTAATGTTTCAACATTTCTGGTAGTTAAGTTAGAATCAATTTCAGAAATATTAATAGAGCATGATGAAATAATAATAAATCCATAAAGGAAAGTCAAAATCTTTATTTTCATTCGAATATATTTTGGTTAAACTACTGAATATTTGAATGTTATATTTTTCTATTTGTCTTTAATGGTATTTGTTGCCTCACACGATTGTTTATTTTTAAGGTGTTCAGCGAACCCTCATGTTTTATTCATATCCTTGTTGTGTAAAACAGTGCATGAGGGTTTCATCTAAAAATAATTTTTTCTGTTTTTACTTATTAAACTTAGTTAAATAATTTTAATAATGAAAGAATATTTGTTTAACTATTGATATTCAGCATTTTATTTGTTAACTAAAAGAAAGCATTTGTAAAATACTGGTGAATTAAATTTCTAAAATCACTTAAAAGAGTTATTACCCGGAATTGTTCTTTTTTTTCTATTTTTATAAAATATTAACCAATGACCAAAAAAATGAAGTTGTTGAATTTTCAATCTATTGGGATAATAAACACACCTTTTAAATCTACGGATAATATGCCTATACAGTCGAATGGCGGAAAAGGAGTAAAAGCAACCATAGAAATTAATCCACAATATACCGAAGGGCTTAAAGATTTAGATGGGTTTTCGCATATTATACTGATTTATCATTTTCATCAAACAAAAACCTATGAATTAATCGTAAAACCTTTTTTGGATGATCATTTACGAGGTGTTTTTGCAACCCGTGCACCCAAAAGGCCAAATCCCATTGGATTTTCAGTAGTAAGGGTAAATAAAATTGAAAATAATATTTTATATGTTGAAGATGTTGATATCCTGAATGGAACTCCTTTGTTGGATATTAAACCATTTATTCCTGTTGTTGATAGACCTGATGTTGATAAACTGGGATGGCTGGAAGGAAAATCAGGGAAGATGAAAGATAAAAAATCTGATAAAGGTTTTAAAAATGAAAGATAAAAAATTAATTATCTGGGATTGGAACGGAACCTTACTGAATGATATGGATGCCTGTATCACTTCGATGAATGTAATGCTCGGGCGAAGAAATATGAAACTGCTGGATGAGGCAACCTATAAGAAAATTTTCACTTTCCCGGTTCAAGAGTATTATAAAAGTATTGGATTCGATTTCTTGCATGAGTCGTTTGAACAATTGTCTGTTGAATATATTGATTTATACAAACAGCATTCAATAAACGCACCTTTGCACCAAGGAGTCTTTAATGCATTGGAGCAGTTTAAAAAAAGTGGGTTTCAACAGGTTATTCTCTCCGCATCGGAGCAAAAAACTTTGGAAAAACAGGTCAATCAACATCAGTTAGATCCATATTTTGATACATTAATCGGATTGAATAATATATATGCTAAAAGCAAGCTGGAAAATGCTGTCCGTTACCTGAAAGAAAGTGCTACCCCGCCGCAAAAAACTATTTTAATAGGCGATACATATCACGATTATGAAGTAGCAAGAGCAATAGGTTGCGACTGTTTGCTGGTGAACAACGGGCATCAGGATTTGTTGCAATATAATATAAATTCTACTAAGGTTGTTAGTTCAATAAATGAAATTTTAAAAGTTGAATTTTAGCAATAACAATTTTAAAAATTAAAAATATAAGATGATAATGAATAACTTACGATTTACAAATCATTGGTTTCTTAGTGTTCAGGGAATAATTATGGTTGTTTTTGGATTGATAGCCTTGATAAGTCCCGAATTAACCTTAAAAGCTATTGTACAATTTTTTGGCATTCTGCTTTTAATGGCCGGAGTGTTTTTAATCCTAATGACTAAATCAAGAGTTAACAATATGGGTGATTTTTGGTTTTACGAGGGCTTGCTAAATGTTATTATAGGTTTATTATTTTTGATCTTCCCCTCATTTGTTGTTAACCTGTTTGTAATTATATTGGGTGTGATTGCTTTATTGATTGGGTTGATTAACCTTAATTTCATTATTAAAACCAAACCCCCTTTTTTTTGGCTTAATATCATTCGCAATATCATTCTGGTAGCTTTTGGATTGCTCTTTTTATTGGTGCCATTTCAGGGAGCGGTTGTGATCATTAATATTATTGGTTTGGTTGCTCTTTTTTATGGCGTTGTTTCTCTAATCACAGCGTATAAATTTTATAAACTCAATCAACCAGATTTATGATTTTTCTGTAATAGAGGATCACCGGCATCCCTGCCGGTTTAATTTCATACAATTACCGGCTGGGAGCCGGTGATCCAAGTCATCGCTATAGCCTTTTTGCATTGCAATATATCAAGAACCGTAGGTTCGATAGTATGGTTTGTTATATTCCATATAATATCGACCTTACAGGGCTAAAAATATGTTTTGGAAATTTATTTCTACCATATTTAAGAGGATGTACAAAAAGTCAGAAAAACAGTCATTGCGAACGAGGAACGAGTGAAGCAATCTACTGATAATCAATAAATATAGATTAGCTTCGCTGAGCTCATTGCTTACGCAATTTCGGTTGCTTCATTTCATTCGCAATGACACTTGTAATTCTTTTTGGACACCCTCTTTTTTATCCCATTTTAGAAACATAATATTTGATAATTAAAATACCGGCTGTATCGTATCCCTGCCGGTTTATTATCATACAGTTACCGGCTGGAAGCCGGTGATCCAAGTCATCGCTATAACAATTTTACATTAGAATAAATGATTTTAGAAAAAAATCAAATCTTTTGCCAACAACTGCCGAAAAATATTATCTTCGTTACAGGTTTTAAGCATTGTGCAAACTTTGTTTAAAAGTAAGCTAAATAGCAGGGATTTTAATTTGTCTGACCTGCATAAAAATACTATTTTTGTCCATCTTTCTGTGGCTCAATATGGGACTCAGGAAGCGGAGCTGTATCCAAACGGCATCTGATTTTTATAAATATTTCTACGAAGGTTTTAAAACCTTTCCTAGATTAATAACTAAAAAAAAATGTACGAAAAGTTAATCAATAAAGAGGCAAAACTAGCTGTAATAGGCTTAGGCTATGTTGGTTTGCCTATTGCTTTAGAGTTTGCAAAAAAAATCCCTGTTATTGGGTTTGATATTAAACCCGAACGGGTTAAAATGATGAAAAAGGGTATTGATCCCAGTCGCGAGTTACCTTCCAAAGCATTTGAGGATTGCGATATCCATTTTACAGCCAGTCCTGAAGATTTAAAGGGTGCTAATTTCTTTATTGTTGCTGTTCCAACACCTATTGACGAGCATAATTTACCGGATCTGATGCCTGTATTAAAAGCATCCGAAACGGTAGGGAAAGCATTAAAAGAAGGCGATTATGTAGTTTACGAATCAACAGTATATCCCGGTGCAACGGAAGAAGACTGTGTTCCTGTGCTTGAGAGGGAATCCGGTTTAAAATATATTGAACAGTTTAAAGTAGGCTTTTCTCCCGAGCGCATCAATCCGGGCGATAAAGTAAATACGCTTACATCCATTGTAAAAGTTAGCTCCGGCTGTGATGAAGAATCTGCTGAAAATATTGCTAAAGTGTATGAGTTGGTAATCAAAGCAGGAGTGCACAGAGCCAGCTCCATAAAAGTGGCAGAAGCCTCCAAAATTATTGAGAACACACAGCGCGATATCAACATCGCTTTTATGAATGAGCTCTCCATAATTTTTAACCGAATGGATATCAATACATTTGAAGTGCTGGAAGCTGCCGGCACCAAATGGAATTTTTTAAAATTCTTTCCCGGTCTGGTTGGCGGACACTGTATTGGTGTTGATCCTTATTATTTAACGCATAAAGCCAAACAATTGGGTTATCATGCACAGATGATTAACTCTGGCCGGTTCATTAACGATTCTATGGGAGGTTATGTAGCCAAGCAAATTGTAAAACGACTGGTTAAGGCAGAAAAAAATATCCAGTCTTCGAAAGTGCTCATTATGGGCATTACCTTTAAAGAAGATGTGAGTGATATTCGTAACTCGAAAGTAGTGGATGTTCATCGCGAACTTTTATCCTACGGAGTAAATGTAGATGTGGTTGACCCTTATGCCGATCCGGAAGAAGTAAAAGAAGAGTATCAATTTGACTTAGCAGTAAAGCCGGCCAATGATTACGATGTGGTTGTGTCAGCTGTAAGTCATGATAAATACAAAGATTTAGACGAAAAGTATTTTGAGTCGATCACCTCAGATAACGCTTTATTTGTTGATATTAAAGGAATCTATCGAAAGAAAATCAAGAAATTGAATTATTGGAGTTTGTAAACTAGTTTAGAGTTTAGAGTTTAGAGTTCGAAGTTTAAAGTTATAAAGTTAGTAAAAACATTTAATTACACATGAAAAAAGTAAAAACCATTTGTTGTATTGGCGCCGGTTATGTTGGAGGCCCTACCATGGCAGTTATTGCACAGCAATGCCCCGAAATTGAAGTTAATGTTGTAGATATCAACGAACAACGTATTGCCGACTGGAACGATGAAAATTTAGATAACCTGCCTATTTACGAACCCGGGCTTAAAGAAGTAGTTGCCGAAGCACGTGGACGCAACCTTTTCTTTTCTACCGAAATTGAAAAAAATATCGATAAAGCAGAGATGATATTTATTTCAGTCAATACGCCCACCAAAACGTATGGTAAAGGAAAAGGAATGGCTGCCGATTTAAAGTTTGTTGAGCTATGTGCACGGCAAATAGCACATGTAGCCAAAGAAGATAAAATTGTGGTAGAGAAATCTACTCTGCCGGTACGTACGGCCGAAGCTGTAAAAAACATTTTGGATAATACCGGCAATCACGTTAAGTTTCAGATTCTCTCCAATCCCGAATTTCTGGCCGAAGGAACAGCTATAAACGACCTGTTACATGGCGACCGCGTTTTAATCGGCGGCGACCAAACCCCTGAAGGAAAAGAAGCCATAGATACCCTGGCATGGGTATATGCCCACTGGATGCCAGAAGAGCGTATCCTGAAAACCAATGTATGGTCATCGGAGTTATCCAAATTAACGGCCAACGCCTTTTTAGCACAAAGAATATCTTCTATTAATGCCCTCTCGGCATTGTGTGAAAAGACAGAAGCCGATATTGATGAAGTGGCACGGGCTATTGGTTCCGACAGCCGTATTGGGCCTAAATTTTTGAAAACATCCGTAGGATTTGGCGGTTCATGTTTTCAGAAAGATATTTTAAATCTTGTATATATTTGCCGTAGTTTAGGATTACAAGAAGTGGCAGACTATTGGGAGCAGGTAATCAAAATGAACGATTACCAGAAACAGCGTTTTGCCGATAACATCATAAAAACTTTGTATAATACTGTATCGGGCAAAAAAATTGCATTCCTGGGATGGGCTTTTAAAAAAGATACCAACGATACGCGTGAAACGGCAGCCATGTATGTGGGCGATATTTTAATGGAAGATAAAGCAGAAATATCCGTTTACGATCCAAAAGTAAAGCATGAGCAGATGTTTGCCGATGTGGATTACCTGAACACACGAACCGAAAAAGAAAACCGTGAGTTGTTAAAACCACAAAATGACCCATATACAGCTTGTAAAGATGCGCATGCCATTGCCATTCTTACCGAGTGGGATGAGTTTAAAGATTACGACTGGCAGAAAATTTACGACAACATGATGAAACCTGCATTTGTTTTTGATGGCCGAAATATTCTCAACCGCCAAAAACTGGAAAAAATCGGGTTTAAGTTTTATGGGATTGGGAAGTGATACAAAAAAGTAAGTAACACAACGTCCCACTAAGTGTTGCAAAAGTAACACAAAGTGAAAATATTCGTCGTGTAACATTGTGTCAGACTTTGAGAAACTTTGTGCAACTGGTTTGTATGACTTCGTGCAACTAAAATAATGAGTAATGATTGAAAATGAAAAGTATAAATTACTTTCATTGTTTTATTATTTTAGCCACAATAATTTGCAATAAATATAAAAAACCAGCCGAATTTTTGTGATATTATAAAAAATAATGGGTTTATACAGCATTAAATATTGTAAATTTTGTACTATAATCCTATCTGTCGAATTCTATGATAAAAGTCAAATTTTAACAAATGGATAGCAAAAAACTTCAAAATATTATTTCGCAGGGCGAAGGGATTGCTGTTGAATATAAAAAAGCAAATAGAAAATTACCAGATAATTTATTCGAAACTGTATGTGCTTTTTTAAACAGGAATGGTGGTGAAATATTGCTTGGAGTTGACGATGATAAAAATGTACCTGGAGTTGATGAGAATGTTGTGGAACAATTAAGTAAACAAATTGTTAATCTTAGTAATAATCCTCAAAAATTATTTCCTTCATTTTTGTTGGAGCCTAAAATTGTTGAAATTGAAGGTAAAAAATTGATTTATATATTTGTTCCTGTTTCATCTCAAGTTCATAATACTGCCGGAAAAATATATGATCGTAGTGCAGATGGGGATTTTATACTGAAATCCGATGAGCAAATAAAACAACTTTATAATAGAAAATCGTTAGAGTATTCCGAAAATAAAATATATCCATTTCTTGATGAAAATGATTTCGAAGAAGGAGTAATAGAGCGAACACGAAAAAATATTAGAATTTACAGGCCTGACCATCCGTGGAACGAGTTAACGAATATGGAGTTTTATAAAACAGCCGGTTTGTATCGAAAAGATATTTTTACAGGACAGGAAGGATTTACTATGTCTGCACTATTGCTTTTTGGGAAAGATGAAATTATTCAAAGTGCTGTTCCTCATTATAAAGTAGATGCACTTTTGCGGAAAGTTATTTTAGACAGATATGACGACCGGGATAATATTCGTTGTAACTTAATAGAAGCCTATGATCGTTTAATGAATTTTGTAGCCAAACATTTACCTGATAAATTTTACTTGCAGGACGATCAACGTATATCATTAAGAGAAAAAATATTTAGAGAGATTGTTGCTAACATGCTTATCCATAGGGAGTATACAAATGCCTATCCCAGCACCTTCATTATTTATAAAGACAGAGTAGAAACTAAAAATGCCAATAAACCCCATTTAATAAATAATTAATACCAGGTAATTTTGAACCATTTCCAAAAAATCCACATATTGCACAAATATTTACCTTAATGGGACGTTCGGAAGAGTTAGGAACAGGTGTGCAGAATGTATATAAATATTCAAAAGCATATTCCGGTAGTGATAATATTACTTTTAGAGAAGGAGATGTATTTATTGCCAGAGTGCCATTAACCAAATCGATAGAATTAGATGTTGTAAATGGGGGAGTATATGGGGGAGTAAATGGGGGAGTAAATGGGGGAGTAAAAAAACTCTATGAAACTATAAAAACAAACCCGAATAAGAGGACAAACGAATTGGCAAAATTGATGAATATACCGCAAAAAACTGTTGAGAAATGGATTGCTAAATTAAAAAAGGCCAATAAAATAGAATTTAGAGGCAGTAGTAAAACAGGTGGTTATTTTGTAATAAAAAACGAATAATGAAATGGGGTGAAATACCCACAGAGTTAGTATAATTTTACCGGATTGAGTTAAAAGCACGAAATTTGTTTTGAAATAAAAGGTATTCAGTTAATTTTTTTATTCAATATTCCAATTTTGCATTTAGTTATTGATTCACGGGAAGATACCCCAAGAATTTGTAATATTTTAAATTTCCATGAGGAGATAAGTTTCGAAATTAAACAATTGAAACTTGGTGATTTTGTTTTGAATAATAAAGTTTATTTTGAAAGAAAAACACTCAGCGATTTTGTAATTTCGATTAAGGATGGACGCTTGTTTAGGCAGGCATATAAAACAGTTAATAAAAATTTAGTGTATATTTTAATTCTTGAAGGAACAAAAAATGATATTTCAGGTATTCGAATGTCGCGAGAAGCAATACAGGGAGTTCTGGTTCATTTGTCAGTTTTTTTGGGTATCCCTATTTTACGTTCGAAAAATTTAGAAGAAACAATAAGTCTTATAATTACTGCTGGCAATCAGATTGATAAATGTTTTGCCATACAAGCCAGAAGAACTTATATTAATCATCAAAAAGCTGGGAAAGGCAACATAAATAAAATTCAGGTTCAGGTATTACAAAACATGCCAGGTATTGGGTATCATAAAGCAAATGAATTACTTAAAAAATTAGGTTCGCTTAAAAAAGTGCTTAATGCCAGCGAAAAGGAGTTACTTAAAGTAAATGGCATTGGCAAAAAAACAGCAAAAGCTATTATGAATATTATGAGAGAATGAAATTTACGACAACATGATGAAACCCGCCTTTGTTTTCGATGGCCGAAATATTTTAGACTGCCAAAAACTTGAAAAAATCGGGTTTAAGTTTTATGGGATTGGGAAGTAATAGAAAGAATGGATGTTGTATCTTAAACGAACAATTTCTTTTAACGACTGATTTTTAATTAAAAAGTAGCCTCGGGTTTCAACGAGGGGTAAAAATAACATCAATTAATCCGCAGCAAGCAGCGAATTTAATTCTTTAAAAAAAACTTTCATGCTGCGGAAAATCTGAGAATCTTAAAAAAGCACTCTATTTAAATAATTATACTATTTGTATTTTTTAATTCCAAATAGTAATATTAAAAGCCTGTTTTTTTTCTTTATTCATAAAAATTCAGCTTAATTTTTATATTTTTATCTAAAAATATTGGGATTAAATGATTTATTTACGCCATACATATATTAAGCGAATTGAAAAAGCGTTAAATATTCTACCAATAGTGGTACTTATTGGAGCAAGGCAGGTAGGCAAAACAACTCTTTTAAGAAGTTTAGATATACCCGGGAAACACGTATTATTAAATGGGCAGGATCCGGAAATAATAGAAATTTTTCAAAGTTTGTCTACCCTTGAAAACTATTTGAAGATTAAAATTAATAATACATTAGATGGTTATTTACTAATCGATGAGTTCCAGTTTATACCCAATATTAGCACGTTGTTGAAATTATTGGTAGATAAATTCGATCACCTTAAAATATTATGTACTGGTAATTCAAGCCTTGATATTCTCCAAAATGTGAATGAATCAATGGCTGGTCGTGTAAGGGTTATTGAGGTGTTTTCGCTTTCTTTTTCTGAATACTTATTATTTGTTGATGATGAAATGTATCAATTATATCAAAAGTATCAGGTTGATACATCACAAGCAATTATAGATAAAAAAATTCAGATGTATTTAGATAACTATCTAATATATGGGGGGTTGCCCCGAGTTGCCCTGGTTGAAGAAGATACTGAAAAGGTCGAGTTATTAGAGGATATATATAGAACTTATTTGATGCGTGATATAAGATCATACATCAGAAACCAGGATGTGGTAGGATTTAATCGCTTATTAAAGCTGCTTGCAGCTCAGATAGGAAATTTAGTTAATATAAACGAGTTGTCTAATACCTGTGGTTTAAGTTATAAAAAAACTGAAGAATATCTGTTCTTGCTTGAACAAATGTATATTATTAAGTTGGTAGATCCTTTTTATACGAATAAACGTAAAGTCATTACAAAAATGCGTAAGGTTTATTTTAACGATTTAGGAATGTGTAATTTAATAAATAATACTTTTGGGGACTTTACAAGAAGTATAAATAAGGGCAATCTTTTAGAAAATTATGTTTTTTTAGAATTAAAAAGATTACTTAGGCAAACTGGTAAATTGTTTTATTACAGAACACTGGATGGTGCTGAAATTGATTTTATTATCGATCACTTTAAAGGATTAATGTCAGTAGAAGTGAAAAATAAAGCTTTAAAAAATGAAATTTCATTAAGAAATTTGGACAGTTTTAATCATTTATTTGAAGTATCAAATTCTTATATTGTAAATTCTGAACTTAATAAGGCAGGAAAAAAATATAATTTTATACAGGCTTCTTTAGTACCCAAGATCGATTTTAATAAAAAGAATAATTAAGAAAAATATACGATAACATAATAAAACCCTCGTTTATTTTTGATAGCCGAAATATTTTAGACCGCCAAAAACTGGAAAAAATCGGGTTTAAGTTTTATGGGATTGGGAAGAAGTAGAAAGAATGTATGTTGTATCTTAAACGAACAATTTCTTTTAAAGACTAATTTTTAATTAAAAAAATAGCCACGGGTTTTAACCCGGGGTAAAAAAAGATAAGTTAGTCCGCAGCAAGCAGCGAATTTAATACTTTAAAATAAACTTTCATGCTGCGGAAAATCCGAGAATCTAAAAAAGCACTATATTTAAATAATTATACTATTTGAATTTTTTAGCTGGGAAGCTATAAAAAGGCACATCATTTCAGATTTAGCTATTTTTTGTAAATTTGAGACAAAATAAAAAGGATGATTGACAATCATAAAATATTGATTGATTTAAAACAGCATTTGCAGAAACATTACGGTGATTCGATTACAGATGTTGTATTATTTGGTTCCCAGGCTCGTGGTGATTCGGGGAAATATTCTGATTATGATATTTTAATTGTTTTAGATAAGGATTATACCGGAAAAGATGAAAATAAAATCCTTGATTTGTGTTATGATATTGATTTAAAATACAATATTCTGCTTGATATTCATCTATTGTCTAAAAAAGAGATGAATACTAAGCGAGGGAAACAACCCATTTTTATTAATGCCTTAAAATCAGGAATACACGCATGACCTTAAATGATGACGACAAAAAAAGCCTGATTCAGTACCGAATAAAAGAAGCCGAGGAAACTATAGAGGATGTCCGGTTATTAATTGAAAATGATAGATTACGCGCAGCAGTTAACCGGATTTATTATGGAATGTTTTATTCTTTATTAGCGCTTGGTTTAGCATATGAATTTGAGACGTCAAAACACCCTCAATTGATTGGGTGGTTTAATAAGAATTTTATACATGACAAAAAAATTGAACCGGAATATGGCAAAATGATTAATAAAGCATATAACCGTCGAACAAAAGGTGATTATGATGTCTATGCAGGTTTTGATAAAGATATAGTGATTGAAATGTTTGATGAAATGAAAGATTTTATATATAGAATAAAAAAATATTTAGAGATTAACTAAGAAATAACTATCAGCCAGTGATTTTGAATAATAAAATTGTTAATTAAATTAAAATAATTAATAACCGGAAGAAAGAGTATGTTTTTGTCAAATTTTCACGATAACATAATAAAACCTTCGTTTGTTTTTGATGGCCGAAATATTTTAGGCCGCCAAAAGCTGGAAAAAATCGGGTTTAAGTTTTATGGGATTGGGAAGGAATAAGAATTAAAAAACCAATGTAAGAAACTCAAAGTTCCAAAATGAAAGCACTAATTAACACCAAGTTAAAATTATACATTGTGTAACTTGGTGTATAACTTTGTGAAACTTTGCGCAACTAAAAAACTAGTATATGAAAAAAGCTTTAATAACAGGAGTTACCGGGCAGGATGGAGCTTATCTTGCTGAATATTTACTAAAAAAAGGGTATATCGTTCATGGTATAAAAAGAAGAAGTTCTCTTTTTAATACAGATCGTATAGATCATCTATACCAGGATCCCCATACTGAAAATAAAAATTTTATTTTACACTATGGCGATTTAACAGATTCAACAAACCTCATTAGAATCATTCAGGAAGTACAACCTGATGAGATTTATAATTTAGCTGCTATGAGCCATGTTCATGTTAGTTTTGATACTCCTGAATATACAGCTAATGCTGATGGTGTAGGTACCTTAAGAGTTTTGGAAGCGATTAGGTTATTGGGTTTAGCTGAGAAAACAAAAATTTATCAGGCATCTACCAGTGAATTGTATGGTTTGGTTCAGGAAGTTCCTCAAACAGAGAAAACACCTTTTTATCCACGAAGTCCATATGCTATTGCAAAAATGTATGCTTACTGGATAACCGTTAATTATCGTGAAGCTTATAATATGTATGCCTGTAATGGCATATTGTTTAATCATGAATCGCCCATAAGAGGTGAGACTTTTGTAACAAGAAAAATTACCCGCGCAGTTTCAAGAATTGCACTGGGATTGCAAGATAAGTTTTATTTAGGGAATTTATCTGCCAAAAGGGATTGGGGCCATGCCAAAGATTACGTTAAAGCAATGTACTTAGTCTTACAACAGGATAAACCGGATGATTATGTTATTGCTACTGGGATAACTACCGAAGTTAGGGAATTTGTTCGAATGGCTTTTGGTGAACTGGGAATAGAACTTGAGTTTAAAGGAGAAGGAAAAGAGGAAAAAGCTTTTATTAAAACTTGTAATAATCCTGCCTATAATTTACCGGTTGGAAAACAAGTTTTAGAAGTTGACCCACGTTATTTCAGGCCTACAGAAGTTGATTTGTTAATAGGGGATGCATCAAAAGCGAAAAGAGTATTGGGATGGGAACCGGAATACAGCCTTAATGAACTTATTGCTGATATGATGCAATCGGATATTAAATTGATGAAAAAAGAAAAATACCTGAGAGAAGGCGGTTATCAAATAATGAACTACTTTGAATAAAGAATATTCACAAAAAAATATAACTAAGATAAAGCCGGATACCGGGATGTAATACATGGAATAATTTGTATTAAGTGGACAACACATAAAGGAGAATGTAAGTTTGTTTCAATAACTGGGCATAAGATTGAATGAGTTTGAAAAGATTGGTAATAAAGAATGCCCGCTGGACAAATTATAACAGTTAACGACTGTTGGGCAAATGATGCTAAGTTAATGACAATACAGGAGATTATAAAACAACCAGAAGGAAGACGTTTAGAATTTAAGGAGCAACTCCCTTCAAAAACAGATATTAGCAAGACAATAATTGCCTTTGCTAATGATGCAGGTGGTGTATTATATGTTGGCATAAAGGATAATCCTCGCACAGTAGTAGGTATATCAGAAGAAATTCTTTTAGAAACAGAAGAACTTATAAGCAACATTATTTTCGATAATTGTTACCCTATTATTCATCCTGACATTTCGGTCATTAACCTGAATGGTAAATTAATTTTAAAAGTAGAAATCTACCGTGGTAACAATATGCCTTATTATATAAAGGCAAAAGGCAAAAACAATGGAACGTATATAAGAGTAGGTTCATCTAACAGGCTTGCAACCGAAGAAATAATAACAGAATTAGAACGTTTAAAACGAAATATTTCTTTTGATAGTGAACCCATTTTAGATTTAAATTACGAACAATTATCATTAACAAAACTTGAACAAACTTTTATTAATGAAACAGGCGAGGAATTGAATTTTGCTATCCTGAAAAAGTTACGACTTATTAGTGAATATCAGAGCTTATTTAAAGCTACAAATGCTTTGGTTTTGCTTTCAGACGGAAAAGAAAAAGGAGATTTATTTCCTTATGCAAAAGTGGAATGTGCCAGGTTTAAAGGAACTTCCAGTGATATATTTATAGATCAAAAAACATTTGACGGCAATCTGATTGAACAGGCAGAGATGGCTTATGAATTTGTATTAAGGCATATAAATAAATCGGCTATTGTAGAGGGCATCTATACCAAACGAAAATGGGAATATCCGGTAAAGGCTATTCGGGAAGCTATACGTAATGCAATAGTACATCGCGATTATTCGCTGTCGGGAAAAGATATAAAGATTGCTATTTACGATGATATGATTGAAATTACAAGCCCCGGAAAACTTTTGCCATCAATTGATTTTAACAATTTGTATGGCAGGCAATCTGATGTGCGCAATAAAACAATTGCTCCTGTGTTTAAGCATCTTGGTATAATTGACCAATGGGGTAACGGGTTAAAACTTATTGGTGATGAACTGGCAAAGTTTAAGCATATTAAGCTGGAATGGAATGAGTCAGGTATGCAATTTCAGTTACAATTTATTGATACTTTTTTTGATAAAAAAAATACAATAACCTTTCAAGTAGCAGAAAAAGATACTGTAGAAGAAATTAAGAAAAGTTCGGAGAAAAGTTCGGAGAAAGGTTCGGAGAAAAGTTCGGAGAAAAACATTGATAAAATTCTCCAATTAATAAAAGATCAGCCTGATATATCAGCCAGAGATATCGCTTTATTGATAGGTATTAGCCAGCGTGCTGTAGAAAAAAACATTTCTAAATTGAGAAAAAAAGGAATACTCAATAGGGTTGGGCCTGCAAAAGGAGGCCATTGGGAAATTGTAAACAACAATAAAGAATAGACAAAAAAAAAAGTTACACAACGTAACACAACGGAAACACAACGTTCCACAAAGTGAAAGTATTCGTTGAGAAACCCTGCCTGCATGCCATACGGCACGTAAACCGACAGGCAGGTTTGTGAAACTTAGTGATACAAAAAAGAGTAACACAGAGTTCCACCCAGAAATAAAAACGTTGTGAAACTTGGTGACAAACTTTGAGTAACTTTGTGATACAAAATTTAGAAGTAACATAGAGTTCCACAACGGAAAAACAAACACCAAGTAAAATTATACATTGTGAAACTTTGTGAAAACGTTGAGAAACTTTGTGAAACTGGTTTGTGTGACTTCGTGCAACTAAAAAAGGAATAAATGACCGAAAACGATATCAGTAAAATAATTTTAGATTGTGCATTTAAAGTACACACTGCTTTAGGCCCCGGATTATTAGAAAAAGTATATCAGGAATGTTTGGCTTATGAATTAAGAAATGTTGGATTTAAAGTTGAAGTAGAAAAACCAATGCCTTTGGTCTATGAAGATATTAAATTTGATTGTGGATACAGAATTGATTTATGGGTTGAAAGAAAGGTAGTTGTAGAATTAAAAGTTGTAGAAGCATTCAATGATGTTCATGTTGCTCAAATTTTGACTTATATGCGATTATCCGAATCTAAATTAGGTTTATTGTTAAATTTTTATACGAAGTCATTAAAAAACGGAATTAAACGATTAATTCTTTAAAAACTTTGAGTTACTTTGCGCCAAACTTGGTGAAACTTTGTGTAACTGTTTTGTGTCACAAAGTCCCTCAAAGGAAGCACGAAGTAACACCAAGTTAAATTTTACGTCGTGAAACTTTGTGAAAAACTTAGTGAAACTTAGTGAAACTTAGTGAAACTATTTATATAATGAAAATAGAATCAAAAATTTACATAGCAGGCCATACCGGACTCGTAGGTAGTTCAATCCTTAGAAATTTACAATCAAAAGGATACAACAACTTTGTATTTACCCCCTATCCGGAGTATGACCTCCGCAACCAACAACAAGTAGAAGACTTCTTTAAAAAAGAAAAACCCGACTATGTATTCCTTGCCGCTGCTAAAGTAGGCGGCATTGTCGCCAACAACACCTATCGGGCTGAGTTTATTTATGATAATTTACAAATACAAAACAACATCATCCATTTCAGCTATCAATATGGCGTAAAAAAACTACTGTTTTTGGGTTCATCCTGTATTTACCCTAAAAACTGCCCACAACCCATGAAAGAAGAGTATTTATTAACCGATACCCTGGAATACACCAACGAACCATACGCCATTGCCAAAATTGCCGGCATAAAAATGTGTGAATCGTATAATTTACAATATGGTACCAATTTTATTTCGGTAATGCCCACCAATCTGTATGGCCCCAACGACAACTACGATTTGGAGAAATCACATGTACTCCCCGCCATCATCCGCAAAATGCACCTGGGCAAATGTTTGATGAACAATGATTGGGACGCCATTAGAGCAGATTTAAATAAACTACCAGTCGAAGGCGTTGATGGAAATAGCGAAGAATCCAAGATTCTTGAAATATTATCTAAATACGGAATTAAGCTCGAAACTCGAAACTCGAAACTCGAAACTAAAATAACATTATGGGGTACCGGAAACCCCCGCCGCGAATTCCTCTACTCAGACGATCTCGCCGATGCCTGTATTTATTTAATGGAAAATACTAACTTTGCCGATTTGCAAGAAGAAGGCAAAAAAGAAGTAAGAAATACCCATATTAACATTGGTGTGGGAAAAGATCTTTCCATAAAAGAGCTGGCAGAAAAGGTACAGGAGATTGTTGGTTTTGAAGGTGATATTTGTTGGGATACTAACAAGCCTGACGGTACCTCGCAAAAATTATTGGATGTGAGTAAATTGAATGGGTTGGGGTGGAAAGAGAAAGTTGAATTAAGAACAGGAATTACAAAAGTTTATAATAATTATAAAGTAAATAAAATTTGATTATGAAACAAGATTTTTCAAAAGTAACCATGATAGGACTTGGGTATATAGGATTACCCACCGCAGCCTTATTGGCAAAGCATAATGTAAAAGTACACGGTGTTGATATTAATCAACAGGTTGTGGACACAATAAACAGGGGTGAGATACATATAATAGAACCAGATTTACATGATTATGTGAAATCTGCAGTAGAAAAAGGCTATTTAAAAGCAGATACAAAACCCGTAGAATCTAATGTTTATATAATTGTGGTACCAACACCTTTTAAAGGAGATCATGAACCGGATATCTCCTATGTTGAAGCTGCTACAAAAGCAATTATCCCTTTATTGAAAGAAGAAGATTTATATATTATTGAATCTACATCACCTGTTGGAACAACAGAAAAGATGAGGGATTTAATCTATACAGAGAGGTCTGAATTAAAGGATAAGCTTTATATGGCCTATTGTCCGGAGCGTGTATTACCGGGCAATGTAATGTATGAGTTGGAAAACAATGACCGGGTTATTGGAGGGGTAGATGAAAAATCAACGGAGCTGGCAGTTAACTTTTATAAAACTTTTGTTAAGGCTGAAATTCATAAAACCAATGCCCGGACAGCTGAAATGTGTAAACTTACAGAAAATTCTTCCAGAGATGTGCAAATAGCATTTGCCAATGAGTTGTCCATCATCTGTGATAAAGCCGGTATTAATGTTTGGGAGTTAATAGAATTGGCGAACAAACATCCCAGGGTAAATATTTTACAGCCAGGTTGTGGTGTTGGAGGACATTGTATTGCCGTTGACCCTTATTTTATTGTTTCGGATTATCCTTTGGAAACAAAAATTATTGGTGGAGCAAGAGAAGTTAATAATTATAAATCTTTTTGGGTGGTTGAAAAAATTCAAAATGCTAAGTTGAAATTTGAATTAGAGCATGGACGTAAACCAAAAGTCGCGTTAATGGGATTGGCTTTCAAGGCAGATATTGACGATCTAAGGGAATCTCCGGCAAAATATATTGCTCAAAAAGTAATGCAGTCTGAAAATAACGGAAATACAATGATTGTTGAACCCAATATAAAAGAACACTCAGTTTACAAATTAACCGATTATAGTAAAGCATATGAGCAAGCAGATATTATAGCATTTTTGGTGTCCCATAAAGAATTTAAAGATTTAGATTATAAAGAGGATAAAATAATCCTTGATTTTTCAGGCGTATTTAAAAGATCATAATTTTATGAAGAAAGTGTTAATTGTTTTTGGAACACGGCCGGAGGCCATCAAAATGGCACCGGTCGTAAAAGCATTTCAAGAAAACAAAGATAATTTTGAAACCAGAGTTTGTGTTACGGCTCAACATCGTGAGATGCTGGATCAGGTGCTGAATATTTTTGAAATAGAACCCGATTATGATCTGAATATTATGAAAGCAGGGCAAGATTTGTCTGATATTTCTGCCCGTGTACTATTAGAATTACGGCCGGTTTTAAAAGATTTTCAACCCGATGTTGTATTAGTACATGGAGATACCACAACTTCAAGTATGGCTGCACTGGCTGCTTTTTATGAGCAAATTCCGGTTGGCCATGTGGAAGCAGGTTTACGTACCCACAACATCTATTCTCCCTGGCCGGAAGAGATGAACCGGCAAATTACCGGGCGTTTAACTTCTTATCATTTTGCACCTACCGAGCTTTCCAAAAGAAACTTATTAAAAGAAAATGTAAAAGATGAAAATATTTTTGTAACCGGTAATACAGTAATCGATGCGTTGCATTTAGCGCTAAATAAAGTGAAAGACGACAGCACATTAGCTGAGAAATTACAAAATCAAATCCATGATTTTGGCTATCCTAATTTGGAGGACTTAAAAGCAGATAGTAGAAAGCTGATTTTAATTACAGGACATAGAAGAGAAAACTTTGGCGATGGTTTTGTAAATATGTGCGAGGCCATGAAAGAAATTGCCCTGGCAAACCCGGATTTCGACTTGATATACCCTGTTCATTTAAACCCAAATGTACAAAAGCCTGTTAATGATATTCTGGGAGATATTCCCAATATTTATTTAATAAGTCCATTAGAATATCTGCCGTTTATTTACCTCATGGAAAAAAGTTATTTGGTTTTAACGGATAGTGGAGGCATTCAGGAAGAAGCACCGAGTTTAGGTAAACCGGTATTAGTAATGCGTGATACAACAGAAAGGCCTGAAGCAATTGATGCGGGTACTGTGGAATTGGTTGGAACAAACAAAAATCTTATCGTTACTAAAGTAAATGAATTAATACACGATCAGTCAAAATATGTTAGAATGTCTAAAGCGCATAATCCTTATGGTGATGGTAGGGCAAGTGAAATAATTTTGAAATTTATGATTTTTTAATAGTTTTACATATTCTTTATGAATCTAATTAATTTATTATTAATTGTATTTGTAAATATTACGTTTCTATTTATTTTTTATGTTGAATTAAAGCAAAGATCAATTTTTATTTTATTTTGGTTAACTTTAATTGGTCTATTTGCTTTACCTCATACCATTGAAATATTTATTGACTCCAATTATTTACCAATAACACTTTTAAAAACAAGTATCTTTGTTTTCTTATTTAATTTTCTTTATTTATTCTGTAGGCTATATTTTATTAAAGTTTTTAAATTAAAAAAAACAAATTGGATCCCAAATTTTGAATTTCCGAATAATATAATTAATCGTAGGGCTTTAATTATACAATTATTTTTTTTCTTAGGTGTTGCTTTTTGGATTTATGGTTTAATTCGAGTAAATCCAAATTTATTGGAGTTAAAATGGAATGATAAGGCTGAAGTTAAAACAATTATTAGCATTATTGGAAATTATTTAATAATTTTTGGATCCCCAATTTTTTTTATTTGTTATATAACCAAAAGATATAAATTGCTTATTATTAATCTTATTTTAGGAGTTGGTTTAGTTTTTTTACTTAGATCTAGAGTTTTGTTAATACCTTTAATGTTTCCTTTTATCATATTTTTTTTATATAAAAAAAATATGATAAATCTTAATTTAAGATTTATCATAATAATGTTTTTTATAATACTTTCAATTTTTACTGTTCAACAAGTTCGCTATTTAGGACAACTTTCTAAAGTAAAAGATTCAACCACTAAAGATTTAGTTTCTAAGTCTATAGATAAAATGTTTAGTGAAAGAAGTGAGTTTCAAGTAAAAAATGGCCTGTATTTTTTTATTGAAAATAATAATAATTTTGAAGGATTTAATAAAGGTTTAACTTATAAAAGATTGTGTTTGTTTTTTATCCCATCTCCAATTCTTGAATTTATTGGTCTTAAAGATTTAAAACCTAAAGATTTTGCAATTAATATGTATTCAGCTTATAAAGAGAACCCTCAAAATATAAGAGGAACATTTCATCCTACGATCTATGGAGATGCTTTTGCTAATTTTCATTTCTTTGGTGTATTAATATCAATATTTTGGGCATTATTTTTTAGTTTAATTGATTTTAAGTTTAATTTATTAAATTTTAGATTTATTCTTTTTTTTGTACCTATTAATTCTTTTTTAATCCTTATTGCAAGAGGAGCAATTTATAATGGTTTCTTAAGATTTATTCTTGCATTGTTATTAGTGATTATTTTAGGTAACAAATTAAAAATATTTATTAAAAAGTATAGATTAATTTAGTTATTATTTATTCTTATTCCTATTCTTATGATTTTTTACAATAAGCGCATAAAAAATCTTATAAATTCCGTTAAAATATATTCCTTATCAGAAATATTTGCTAAGGGACTAAATTGGTTATTGTTAATATTATTACCTTTAATTATTGATGTAGAGAGTTATGGGGTAATCGGATTAATTATTGCTTTTGAATTATTATTAAATCCTATGTTTAAAGGAGGACAACCTATAACGTTATTGAGATTATATGATCGTTTTAAAACTTCAGAAGCAATATTTTTACAAACAATATTTAGATCTTGGATTCATTGGTTAATTTATATTTTACCAATTGCTTTATTGATTACTTTCTTATTTCAAAATCAATTAATTTATTATTTAATTATAATTATTTTGCCTTTAGAGGCAATTAATGAAATAACAGTTTTTTATCTACGGGCAAAGCAAGAAAAAAGAGAATATTTTAGAATTAGGGTAGGATTTCAATTTTTTAAATTTGTTTTCGTAATATTATTTAGTTTTATAGGTTTTAATGAATATTGTTACCCTTTAGGTGTTCTACTAGCTATAGTTTTAAATTTAATTAATATAATTTTTTATTTTAAAAAGCATATTCCTAAATTATTTAGAGCGCAAACAAATAAAATGTTACAGAAGATTAGCTTTTTTTTCTCTATCCCAATTCTTTTTCAAAATATAAGTGCAGGTTTACTCTTGTATTTAAATAGATTTATGATTAAGTACTTTATTGATGATGCTGCTGTAGGGATTTTTTCTTTTTTATTCTCATTAAGCTTTTCTTTATTCTTTATAGTAATGATTGGGAGTATAATTTTTCAACCATTTATATATAGATTTAAAAGAAATGAGAAGAAATCTGAGTTTTACCTTAAAACTTACACAAATTTGATTTTCCTAATTATATTTATTTTTTCAATATTTCTTTTTTATAGTTTTGATTTCCTTGATATATTTTATTCAAAAGAATACTTACAAAATAAATCATTATTTATAGTATTATTATTGACAGCTTTAATTAGACCATTCTATAATCAAGGAAATTTCAGGATACTTTTAAATAATAAGCCTGTTTTATTACCTATTTCAACAGGAATTGCAGCATTTATAAATTTTATGTTAAACTTATACTATATACCAAAGTTTGGAATTGAAGGAGCTGCTATTAGTTATTTTATTGCTAATGCTATTTTAGTTTTTATTGTTAATTTTTTGAGTCTTCCAGTAAAATATTTTTTTTCAAATCAAATTTCCTCTATAATAATATTAGTATTATCAATTTTAGTTTTGGTCTTAATATACTATGATTTGAATTATATTTATATTGCAATTTTACCATTAGTTTTTTTAGCTATTGTTGAATTATTTAATAATAGAAAATTAATAAAAAATTTTATTAATAATTAAAAAATGAGAATTTTAATTTTACAAGATCATCCACTTTATCATTATAGAATACCGATTTATAATGAATTAGTTTGTAATTATAAATTAGACCTTACAGTTGCTCATCCAGGCAAATTAATTCAGAATAGTAATGACATGCATTTTGAAGAAAAGATTATAAAAAAAAATAAGCTTGGGTTTTTTTATTATAGGAAAGGAATACTTAAATTGTGTAATAATTATAATATTATTATTAATATGTTTAATATTCGGTATATTGATACTTGGAGATTAACATTATTGAAAAAAAAGAGATTTAAGGTTATTAACTGGGGCATTGGTGTAACTTCAGCTAAAGGTTTTGATAATTGTAAAAAATTTGATTTTATTCGATATTATCTAGCAAGAAAATCAGATGCTTTATTATTTTATTCAGAATATCCAATAAAGAAATATTTAAAACAAGGAGTTGATAAATCAAAATTATTTATTGCTCATAACACAATAAAAACAGATGTGGAACCATCTATTAATATAAAGATAAAAGATAGTTTTATTTTTATTGGTACAATAAATAAGCGGAAAAAATTATCTGAACTAATTCTTGCATTAAAACTTCTTAAATATAAATATAAAAAAAATATAAAATTAATAATTATTGGAGAAGGTCCAGAAAAGAAAAATATTGAAATTTTAGTTAAGAAACTAAGATTAGATACAAATGTTGAATTTATTGGACAAATTAGAGATAAAAAAATGCTAAAATTTTATTTTGAAAAAGCTTTAGCTACCATCTCTCCTGGTCAAGCAGGTTTAAGTGTTCTAGAATCATTTGCTTTTGGAGTTCCTTTCGTAACTAAAAAAGATGCTATAACTGGTGGTGAATTGTTTAATATCATCAATGGTGAAACAGGTTTTTTATACAATGGACAAGAGACTGAATTAGTTAATATTATGAATTTAATATTAACAGATAAAGAAAAAGCTCTTATAATGTGCAATAATGCATTAAAGCATTATAAAGAAAAGAGAAATATTAAAGTAATGACAGATGGATTTTATAATGCTATAAGTTTTGTAAATAGTAAGAAAAAATGAAAAATAATTTATTAATATTTCTAAAGAGTAAGTTTTTATGAATAATAATCACCTTGTTTATATTATGGGTAGAGGACATAGTGGCTCTACTGTTCTTGATTTATTGCTAGGAAATTCAAATGAAATTGAGAGTGTTGGAGAATTTATTTCAGGTTGTGTTTCTTATAATAGAAAATGCAGTTGTGGGAAAGATTTTAAGAGTTGCAATTACTGGATGAAAATTAGAAAAAATTATGAAAAATCAAATAATTTTAAATGGGAGGAATCCTGTAAACAAGTAAAGAAAATAAGTCATATCAAGTATTTTATTAAGATATTATTTGCTTCACTTAATAATAGTGAATTTATTGAATATGCCATAATTAATAATAAATTATTTCACTCAATTGCTCAAAACTCTAATAAGCGATATGTTGTAGATTCTAGCAAAGAGGTTACAAGAGGATTATTTTTATTAAAATATACTTGTAATACAAAAATTATCCATTTAGTTAGAAATCCAGAAAGTATATTGTCTTCGAACTATTATAGAATAAAAAACGGTAAAGGATTTAAGTTTTTAAGAAAAACTTATGAAAATAAAAACCTTATGCCTTTATTATTATTTATGAGTTGTTTTGGATGGATTATTGGTAATTTGCTAGCAGAGTTAATTAAAATAAGATTTTATAATAAAAAACGTGTATTGATAATTAGATTTGAAGATTTAAATAATGACTCATCAAACACATTGAAACAAATTTCAGATTTTATTGAAGTTGACTTGGAACCTATTATCATTAATATTCAGAGAAAGATAGAGATGGAGATTGGACACAATATAGGTGGTAACCACATGAGAATGCAAGGTAAATTTTATTTTAAAAAAGGTAATGAAATTAAAAGACCTCTTCCCAAAATATACAAAATACTTACAAGATTAATTGCGTGGCCTTTAATGTTGAAATATAAATATCGAATATTTTAATGTTGCAAATTATAAATATATTAAGTTTTTTTTATTTAATTGGATACAGGCGACTTATTTTTCGTGTTTATCTTGCACTTTTAAATAAACTTGGATTTATTACATTCAAAAATTTACGTATACTTAAAAAAGTAAATAAAGATGTTGGTTCTATTAAACATTTATTTGATTATTATACCTTTAAAAATACTGTTAGTTTAATTACCAGAGCAGATAATGCAAAGAATTTCAAAATATATGCCTTTAATAAACAATATTTGGATTATGCACCTAATGGAGAAATGTATTGGAATTATAATCCAATCTCAAAACAATTCGCACCAAGCAATGTCCCTTGGCAGAAGTTGCCAGATTTTGGAAGTTTTGGCGATATAAAAATAATTTGGGAAGCATCCCGGTTTCCTAATCTATACCATTTTATTTGTGCCCATTTAGAAACTCAGGATGAAAGATATGGAATTGCAGCCAGAGATACTATCATAGATTGGATTGATAAAAACCCTTACCCTTATGGTATAAATTATAAATGTGGACAGGAAATTAGTTTTCGAATTTTTTCCTGGATTCTTGCTCTCGATTATTTTAGAACTTTTTTTGAAAATGGGAATATTGTAAGAATACAGCAAAATATTCAGATTTCATTAAGGCGTATATGGTCTAATTATAGTTATGCTTCAAAATGGGTACGCAATAATCATTCAGTTAGTGAGGCAGCTGGATTATTAATTGGTGGATTGACTTTTCCTTATTTTAAGGAATCAAAAAAGTATGTAAAAAAGGCTACACAATTTTTAATTAAAGAATTAAACTATCAGGTTTTTAAAGACGGAGCATATATCCAACATTCTTTTAATTATCAAAGGCTTGTAATAGATGTATTATCTTTAGTTATTTATGTATCACAAAAGACAAATTATAAACTTCCAAAAATCATTTATGACAAACATAAAAGTTTAACAAACTTTTTAGCATCTTTTGTAATGCCTGATGGAACTGTTCCAAACTATGGAGCTAATGATGGAGCTTTGCTTTTCCCAATATCAGATTATAGAGATTTTAGAACAAGCTTAAATTTTGCTTCATTGGTCAATAATGGTGCAAAGCTGTTTGATACAAATTTTGAACTATGCGACTTTTTTGGATTAGAATATAAAAAAGCTAAATTGAAAACTATTTATAAAGAAAGTTATCCTGAAAGTGGTTATTACACAATTCTAAATGAAAAAATAACATGTTTTACCCGATGTCATAATTATAAAACCCGACCGGGACACTCAGATACTTTGCACCTTGATTTATGGGTAGATGGCAAAAATATTTTTTGTGATACAGGTTCTTATTCTTATAATACGTCAAAAGAAAATAAATTACATTTTTCTGGGATTTTGGGACATAATACCATAGTAATTGATAATGAAGATTATATGAAGTCGGTTTTCAATTTTGGAAAAACAAACTGGCCAAAAGGTAAAGTCATTGATTATGGGAATAATAAATTTTCAGGAGAGCATTATGGATATAGAAAAGGAAAAGGAATAATACATCGCAGAAATATTAAGTTAGAAGATAGAAGCTTAATTGTTGTTGATACTATTTGTGGTATTACAAAAAATACTATTGTTAGCCAAAATTGGCACACTGAATTTCCAGTTAAGATGCTAAATAGTAATGAATTTGAAGTTAGAAATGTTCGAATAAAATCTAATTTGTCAGGAGATGTAAAAACTTCAAAGGTTTCACGATATTATAATAGTTATTCTGAAGCTAAACAAATAATTTTTCAAGAGGAAGTACTTAAAGACATTACTATAGAAACAAAAATTTTGATTAAATGAATATTCTGCTAATACATCAATATTTTTTAGAAAAAGAAGATGGAGGGGGATCAAGGTTTAATGAAATGACTAAGGTTTGGGCATCTTATGGTCATAAAATTACAGTTCTATCCGGAATGGTTCATTATACTACAGGAAAGAAATATGAAAAGTATAAAGGAAAATATACAGCAATAGAATATAATTTTTATCCCGGGGTTGATGTTATAAGGTCCCATGTTTCATCAACATATAACACAAATTTTTTTGGACGCTTATGGGCATATTTTTCTTTTGTTTTTTCATCTATTTACACAGGTCTGTCTAAATCTAAAGGTAAATTTGATATAATAATAGTCACTTCACCTCCATTATTTGTTGGGATTACAGCCTATTTTCTTTCGATAATTAAAAAAGTACCCTTTGTTTTTGAAGTTAGAGATCTGTGGCCAGAATCGGCAATTGATACTGGAGTTTTAAAGAATAAAATGATAATTAAATTTGCTTATTGGTTTGAAAAACTAATGTATAAAAAAGCATTGCTAATTAATGTTTTAACCCCTGCTTTTAAGAAAAAATTAATTGAAAAAAAAGATATACAACCAGATAAAATAGTTTTAATACCAAATGCTGCAGATTTTTCCATCGTTGAAAAATTAATGAATTTTAATATTGAAGAATTTAGGAGAGAACTTAATTTTGAAAACAAATTTGTAATAACCTATGTTGGGGCTCATGGTGTTGCTAATCATTTAATACAATTAATTGAAGTAGCCGAGAAATTAGTTAATACAAATGTCGTTTTTCAGTTGATAGGAGATGGTATGCAAAAAGAAATATTAAAAGAAGAAGTAAGGAAAAGAAAACTTAATAATGTAATTTTTATTGATCCTGTTTCAAAAGATACTGTATTTAAATATATTATGGCATCAGATGTTGGAACTTCTGTTTTAAAAAATGTGGATACTTTTAAAACGATTTATTCAAATAAAACATTTGATTACATGTCATGTAAAAAACCTGTTTTAGTATTAATTGATGGTATTTCACGTGAAATGGTTGAAGAAGCAAATTGTGGATGGTTTGCTGAACCAGAAAATATTACAGAAATTGAGCGTAAAATTAGAGAAATTATAGAAATAAAAGATATTGAAAGCATTGGTATTAATGGTTATAAATATGCTAAAGCTAATTTTGAAAGAGAAAAATTAGCAATAGAATATCTAAAACAGATTGAGAAAAGGCTAATAATTTAATAATGATTATGTATCGTAATGTCTTTAAACCTATACTTGATTTCTCTATCGCATTAATGGGATTTTTATTATTGTCACCATTATTTTTATTGGTAACACTAATCTTATTATTATCAAATAGATGGGAGCCTTTTTTCATGCAAATTAGACCAGGTAAGTATGAAAAATCTTTTAAAATTATTAAATTTAAAACCATGGATGATAAGAGAGATAACGATGGGAATTTGTTACCTGATGGAAAAAGAATAACTAAATTTGGAAAGTTGATCAGAAAACTATCTATAGATGAGATACCGCAGTTGTTAAATGTAATAAAAGGTGATATGTCCTTAATTGGTCCCCGCCCTTTATTACCTGAATATATAGAACTTTATAATGATTTTCAAAAGCAACGTCATAAAGTAAAGCCAGGTATAACAGGTTGGGCTCAAGTTAATGGACGTAATGCTCTATCATGGGAAAAGAAATTCGAATATGATGTATGGTATGTTGACCATGTGAATTTTAAAACTGACATAAAGATTTTATTTTTAACTTTAAAGAAAGTGTTCAAGTCAGAAGGTATAAGTTCAAATACCTCTGTAACAATGGAAAAATTTAAAGGAAATAGCTGATGGAATATTTTTTATATGGAGCTTCAGGCCACGCAAAGGTGATAATTGATATTCTTGAGCGTTCTGGAAATAAAATTGTTGGTTTATTCGATGATAATGAAAATATCTCTGAATTATTAGGATATAAATGTTATAAATTCTCGGAAGGGTTGCTTTTACAAAATAGACTCATCATTTCTATAGGGGATAATTATATCAGGAAAAATATTGTAGAAAAAATTGGAAGTATAGAGTATGGAAAAGCAATTGATTCTTCTGCTTTAATATCTACCCGTTCAAAGATTGGAGTCGGTTCTGTAGTAATGCACGGTACGATAATTCAGTCGAATATAAAAGTAGACAAACATGTGATAGTTAATACAGGAGCTACAGTTGATCATGATTGCAAAATTCATAATTTTGTACATATTTCTCCAAATGCAACAATATGTGGAAATGTTAAAATAGAGGAAGGCACGCATATTGGAGCGGGAGCGGTAGTTATTCCAGGAATAAAAATTGGTAAGTGGTCTGTAATTGGTGCCGGAGCTGTTGTAATAAATGATGTGCCTGATTATTCTGTAGTTGTAGGTAATCCAGGTAAAATTATTAAAAATATTAAGAATGAAAAATAAAATATGGCTATCATCACCACACATGGGTGGAAACGAACAAAAATATATTCAGAATGCTTTCGATACAAACTGGATAGCACCTTTGGGGCCAAATGTTAATGGATTTGAAGAGGATTTAGGTAATTATGTGAATGTTTCCCATGTTGCAGCCTTAAGTTCAGGAACAGCTGCAATACATCTGGCACTTATTATGTTGGGTGTTGAAGCTAACGACGAAGTAATTTGCTCATCATTTACTTTTTCAGCAACGGCTAATCCCATTGTATATCAAAAGGCTATTCCGGTATTTGTAGATAGTGAACCGGAAACATGGAATATGGATCCGAAGCTATTGGAATTAGCAATTTTGTCTCGAATAAAAAATGGCAAAAAACCAAAGGCAATTTTGGTAGTTCATTTGTATGGAATGCCTGCTAAAATGGCTGAAATTTTAAAAATAGCAAATCATTATGGGATACCGGTTATTGAGGATGCTGCTGAGGCGCTGGGCAGTAAATATGATGATAAATATTGTGGTTCTTTTGGCGATTTGTCTGTTTTATCTTTTAATGGGAATAAAATTATTACCACATCCGGCGGCGGAGCGCTTTTATCCAAAAATGAAAATTATATTCAAAAAGCCCGCTTTCTGGCTACACAGGCCAGGGATGATGCACCTCATTATCAGCACTCGGAAATAGGTTATAATTACCGTATGAGTAATATCATTGCCGGTGTGGGGCGTGGGCAAATGGAAGTTCTAGAGCAACGTATTGGAAAAAGGAGATCCATTAATCAACTATATCGGGAAAGATTAGCAGATGTTAAAGGATTATCATTTTTAACGGAGCCCGATCCAAAGTATTATTCCAATTTCTGGTTGACAACGATTTTTATTGATCCTAAGATATCCGGTGGTGTTACCCGCGAAGATTTGCGATTAGCTCTGAAAGATGAGAATATTGATTCGCGCCCGTTATGGAAACCCATGCACTTACAACCTGTTTTTGAGAAGTATCCTCAATATATCAATGGGGTTTCCGAAGATTTATTTGAGAAAGGATTGTGTCTGCCCTCCGGATCGAACTTAACAGATGATGATTTCAACCGTGTAATAAATGCGGTTATACAATGTTTTAAAAGATAATGAAAGCAGCTGCATCAATAAAATCGTTCTTTGTCGATAAAAGGCAGAATAAAAATATTGAGATTATTCTTATCAATATTATCATTCAGCTGTATATATTCAGGACTACCCTGCCTGTATTCAAATATGCTTTTATTGGCTTATTTCCGTTGGTTTTTTTATATATCATCTATAGCAACAGGAATAAAATTGTTAAAAGCATAAGGGAAACAATTGGTCAATTAAAATTGGTTATTATTTTAATAACCATTTTTTTTATTGCTTTTGTATTTTCCGGTATATTTTATGAAATTATATTTGTTGATTTAATAAATGCAATTGTTTTAATTGTCCTATTTTATTTACTTATACTGCTGTTAGAAAACAAAAGGCAATTAAATTATTTCACCCATGTTTTTATTCATTTGGTATTGGTATCGGCATTGTTTGTAATTATTTTCCAATGGACTTCTTTGTTTAGTTTTGCTCAAGATCAAGCAGATACATCCGAAGTAATTGACCGCAACTTTGCTTTACTTCCATTATTTTTTAGTGTTTTTGGTGTATTTTATTTTTATATTAAAAAGCTTTTGCCCGGAATTCTTAATTTGAGTTATACTGTATTGTTAGTTTTTTTTACCCTGCATATATTTTTGTCGGGCTCCAGAAGAGGGCTTGTTTTAATTTCTTTTTTTATTATTCTTCTTTTTTTGACTCATATTATTTCGCTGATATATAACAATTTATGCATTAAAAGAATTTGCAGGTTATCGAAATTTTATATTTTATCCTTAATTATTCTGAGTGGTATTTTCTATTTTTTTATTTCTCAAACTTCTTGTTGGATTAAAAACAGAACACTTGAAAATTTAGGTGTTGAAAATATTCATTATGCTAAAAGAAATATTACTATAAAAATATTTAGTTATGCATCTTTTTTTCAGAATGAAATAAAATATTCTGATTTACATGAGAAAATATGGGATTCTGAACATGATCCCAGGGATCCGGATTGTGGATGGGGAGGGAATACCCTGCAAAGGGTATATCCTTTAACCGGAAAAAATATAGAAATAATACCAGATAACAATTCAATTGGCTGTTTAATTGATTCATCATCTTTCCACAAAAAAAATAAATATAAATCATGGCAAAGAATAAAAAAATTAAAAGTAGCCGCCGATGAAAAATATACCATTGAATTATATTGTTATGTTTCTGAAAATTTTGATGGAATAAGAGTTATGCCCTCAATTCCTTTTAAGTTTATAAAGGAGAAAATAGTGAAAAGTAAGACAGTTGGAAGATATGATTTAGACCGAAAAGGTATTTGGCAGAAGCTTATAGTAGAAATTAAATGTGAAAACGCGGGAGAAATATGGTTATATTTTCTTGTTCAAAAGAATAGAAATAATGATGGCCAATTAAACGGGGAAGTAATTTTTGCATATCCTGTGATTCATAAGGTGGATACAACTGAGGATAAAGATAGTATTGCCGGTAATATGCATAATACAAAAAATAAGGTCTTATATAAGTCTTCATTAATAAATATTGAATCTTTGTTTAAAATATTTAATAATCAATTGAGAGATATTGATACTGCATCTTTGAATATTGAGAAAGATATTGGGCAGCAGCATGACCCCAATCATGTTATTCAGGGGCGGACAGAACGGTGGAAATTTGCGTGGCATCTTTTTAAAAATGAATATAACTGGAAAAATAAACTTTTTGGGAAAGGGTTTAATTATTTAAGCTGGTATGGAGCGTATTTTTATGAAGGTAAGCGTATCGATTGGCCTCACAACCCATTTTTATCTGTATTATTGTATTCAGGGATATTGGGCCTGGTTTTTTATCTGTTTGTGTTATATAAAGCGGTTTTTTACTACATCAAATACATAAAAGAATATTACATCTTTTTTATCTTCTTTTTGATTACTTTTTTCTTTGCTTTCTTTAGTGTGAATAGTCCTTTTGTACCTCCTGTGTGGGGGTTCTTGTTAATTTTTCCGTTTTTCTTGCATTCGGTTTTGAAAAAGGAAGAAGTTAATGATTTAAAATCAGATCATTAAATAGTATTGTTGTGGATCAAATAAAGGTATCAATCATTACAGTTTCATTCAATAGCAGAAATACAATTATTGATACCATCGAATCTGTTTTAAACCAAAACTATAAAAATATTGAGCACATTATAGTAGATGGAGGATCGACTGATGGAACCGCAGATATCATAAATACATATCGCGATAAAATCAGTAAATATATTACAGAAAAGGATGATGGTATTTATGATGCTATGAACAAGGGAATCAGAATGGCTACCGGAGATATCATAGGAATCCTAAATTCGGATGATGTTTTTTATTCAAAAGAGATTGTCGCTACCATTGCAAATGAGTTTACTGCTAATAATATAGACGCTGTTTATGGGGATGTTCAATTTGTAGATTTTGAGAAAAATAAAGTTGTTCGTTACTATTCCTCAAAAAATTTTAAGCCCAAGCATTTTAAGCATGGAAGAATGCCGGCGCACCCTTCTTTCTATGCCCGGCGCGAACTCTTTGAAGAATATGGTTACTACAAAACGGATTACAAAATTGCCGCTGACTTCGAGTTATTGTTACGTTTTATGGTTGTTCATAATATCAAAACCGGTTATTTAAATATTCCTATGGTATCTATGCGAACAGGAGGGGTAAGCAATACCAATATTTTGAGTAATTTTTTGCTTAATAAAGAAATCATGCGTGCTTGCCGTGAGAATGCTATAAAAACTAATTATTTGCGGATATATTCGAAATATTTTAAAAAAATATTTGAATTTTTAGGGAACTAGCAAAATGGAGAAAAGAATACTGGTTATCGGTAAAAATAGTTTTATAGGAAAACATTTTAAATTAAAATCACAATTTAAAAACATTGATGCTGTTTCTTTGCGTGAAAAAAATCCCGGAGAAATTCATTTTAAAAAATATGATGTTGTTTTATACCTTTCGGCTATCGTACATCAAACCAGGAAAATCCCGGAAGATGAATATTACCGGGTAAACAGAGATTTGTGTTTAAAGGTTGCCCAACAGGCCAAAGAAGCTAATATTCAACAATTTATTTTTTTGAGTACCATTAAAGTTTACGGGTCAAAACATGACGATACCCTACGAAATGAATTTTCTGAATGTTTCCCGGATGATGCTTATGGGAAAAGTAAGTATCAGGCAGAATTGGGACTTAAAGCATTAGAAGATGATTATTTTAAAGTATCTATTGTAAGAACTCCGCTGGTTTATGGCGAGGGAGTAAAAGCTAATATGCATAAAATGGTCAGGATTGTTGATAAGTATAACATCTTACCGTTTGCAGGTATTAATAATCAGAGGAGTTTTACTTATGTTGGCAACCTGGTTGGTTATATCGATTGCATGGTTGATAAAAATGCTTCCGGCACTTTTATAGCAAAAGATAATCAGGCATTATCTACAACTGAACTGGTAACGTTAATAGCAAAGCGCTTTAATAAAAACCTGAAACTGGTCAAAATTCCTGGTTTCCTGGTCAAAACCGGGTTTTTTATTTTTCCCGGGCTATTTAAAAGATTATTCAGCTCTTTAACGTTTAATAATGAATACACAAAGAATGAGTTAAATTATAATCAACCATTCTCAACAGAACAGGGTATTGAACGAATGGTAAATGATTATATTCAATCCAAAAAAAGTTGAAATTTTATTTGAATATCCATTTATATAAATAAATATTCACATGATTTTATTCTTTAAAAGTATTGCAGAACTGAAAAGGAGTGGAGCTTGGTAAAGTCAAAACCAATTGTTCATCTGTCAGTCAGTAAGTTAAGGATAGTCCTAATGATTTTCAATGATTTTATGCCCCGGCCCTCAAGGGTGAATCATTGAAAATCTTTGCTGCATCAGGAAAGACTTTTTGCTCCCTTTAGGGATGGGGCAAACAAAAAGTCTTAACTGATTGGCTCTAGGGTTTGGAACATAACAATTGATTCTAGAACTAATGTTTACTGATAAGTGTAAAAACGGATAACCATAATATTTTACATCATAATTTAAAAAGACACTACATTGAACAATATTATTATCATAATTATTATTATAGCCCTGGGAATTGCTTCCTATGTCTTAACTTATTGGATCAGAAATTTTGCCCTGCGCAAAAAAATAATTGACATTCCTAACGAACGAAGTTTGCATAGCGTTCCAACTCCCAAAGGTGGTGGCCTTGCAATTGTTATAAGCTGGTATGTTGGATTATCAATTTTTTTTATTTTCAATATTATTGAGAAGAATCTTTATTTTGCTTTAATGACTGGGTTCCTGCTAATGATTGTAAGTTTAATAGATGATTTAAGGAATTTAAAACCAGGTATACGGTTGTTAGTTCATTTTGGCACATCCATTTTAGCTTTTTATTTTCTTCAGGGTTTACGTCCTTTTATTATCCCTGAGTTAGGGATAGATAATCTTTACTTTTTGTATCCCATGGTTATACTTGGCATGGTGTGGTTTATTAACCTGTTTAATTTTATGGATGGAGTGGATGGTTTTGCATCTTTAGAAGCAGTTTTGGTTAGCCTGGTTATTTTTATTTTTTCAGGAAATATAATTAATCTGTTATTTATAATTTGTATTGCCGGATTTTTGTATTGGAACTGGCCAAGGGCAAAAATATTTTTAGGAGATGTGGGCAGCACACAATTAGGTTTTGTTTTAGTTGTATTAGGTATTTATTTTCACAATACACTTCAATTCTCTATCTTAAACTGGATCATGTTAACATCACCCTTTTGGTTTGATGCAACATTTACATTATTCCGAAGATGGAGGAATAAAGAAAAATTGAGTCATGCACATAAAAAGCACGTATATCAAAGAATTGTACAAGCTGGTTTTTCTCATCAAAAAGTTAATTTTTATCTAATTGGCGTAAATCTTATTTTAGTGGTATTCATTTTTTTATATCGGGAATTTGATATATTGAAAATTCCAATTTTTGTGATTGCTTTATTTTTCTATTATTTTATCACTAAAATAGTTGATAAAAGAGTTCCTTTTAAAAACAAACTATAAATTGGGGTTTATTAAAGATTTTTAGCTCTGATTTAACCATAAATAATTCTATCCTTATATCAGGCCAGGTATTAGCGCTGCTGGAAATCAAGATTTAAATTAAGGTGCAGCGCACCGAAATATCCTCTGCATTTTTTATCGATGCTGATTATTTAGCAAAAAAAATAGAAAGAGTTTAACATGCAATTACCGGCTGGAAGCCGGTGATCCTTTAAAAAACATGCGGATTTTAGGAAATAGAAAAATTAATTTTTTACATTTAATAATTTTTTGAACACCCTCTTTTATATATTTGATTTTAAATAGATAAAACACTTAAATTGAGGTGCAGCGCACCTAAATATTTATAACAATATGTAATAAGTGAAAATTAAGGTGCAGCGCACCGAAATATTTATAGCAATGTAATAGATGAAAATTTAGGTGCAGCGCACCGTAATATCCTTAAATATATGTAATCGTATATTGCATTTAAATAACCACAATAAAATTATGGCAAATACATATTCACAATCCTATTTTCATTTGGTTTTTTCACCCAAAAACAGACAAGCCTTAATACAAAGAACATGGAAAAATGAATTAGAAAAATATATTACGGGAATTATCCAGAACAATAAACATAAACTATTGGCAATAGGGTCAATGCCTGACCATATCCATATTTTTATTGGTTATTATTTAAATCATTGTATTCCTGACTTAGTAGAAGAAATTAAGACATCAAGTAATAAATGGATAAATGATAATAAGTTGTCGAGATATAAATTCGAATGGCAGAAGGGTTACGGAGCCTTCACTCATTCACACTCTCAAATAGATACAATTATAAAATATGTTTTAAACCAGGAACAACACCACAAGAGAAGAACATTCAAAGAAGAATATTTAGAAATTTTAAAGAAAAACGATATTAAATATAATGACGATTATTTATTCGATTTTTTTGATAATTATTAATTGTATAAGAATGTTACGGTGCGCTGCACCTTGTTTGAATTTTCTGTAATCAATTCTATAAATAGTTCGGTGCGCTGCACCTTTTATGTTAATTAATTTTTTACATTTAATAACTTTTTTGAACACCCTCTTTTATATATTTGATTTTAAATAGATAAAACACTTAAAT
>CAZSIC010000019.1:0-5052 GCA_964606845.1 uncultured Bacteroidales bacterium | reverse complement strand
TTTTTGAACACCCTCTTTTATATATTTGATTTTAAATAGATAAAACACTTAAATTAAGGTGCAGCGCACCGCAGTATTTATAGCAATATGTAATAAGTGAAAATTAAGGTGCAGCGCACCGAAATATCCTTTTAATTTTAAATAGAAAAAACACCAAATTTTGAATTGGCAGACCATAAAGAAATCCGAGCTTGTAAAAAATACCTCCATTTTAATATCGGGTACGGCTTTAGCCCAGTTAATACCCATTCTTCTTCAACCGTTGCTCCGCCGGTTTTATACTCCCGAAACGTTTGGCACATACTCCGTTTATCTTAGTTTAATTGGCATATTGTATGTTTTATCCTCATTACGTTATGAGATGGCCATTGCATTGCCTAAAAAAGATAAAACAGCCATTAACTTATGGGCGCTGGCAGCTATCTTTAACTTGTGTTTCAATGGTTTGTTATTCATTCTTATCCTTATCTTTAAAAAAGAAATTCTTCATTTTTTAAATATCCCTGCTGCTTATTCTTTACTTATTTTCTTAGTTCCTGTTGGTAACTTTTTGTACAGCTTTTATCAAAGTACCCACTACTGGTTAATACGGAAAAAGTCGTTTAAGGCGGTTTCGGTCAATAAATTTGCAAGGCGCATTTCCGAGGGTACTGTTCAGATAACTGTTAAAAATGTGCTTACTAAAACGGGCCTTGTACTAGGCGATATTACCGGACATTTTGCCAATGCTATTGCCGGATATTACCAGTCAACGAGAAAAGGCTTGCAGATTAACCAAATAAGTATCCCTAAACTCAAGTATGTTTTTAAGAAATATGCTGAATTTCCTAAGTATAATCTGCTAAGTAGTTTTATGGGTGTTTTTAGCTTTTTAATACCAACCCTGTTAATCAATAAATTTTACAGCGCCGAATATGCCGGATATTACGATTTGTCGAAAATGGTTTTATCTATTCCGCTGGCTTTAATTGCCGTTTCTGTTGCCAATGTATTACTGCAAAGGTTCTCTGAAAAGCGGCAGATGAAAGAGTCTATCTTTAAAGAGTTTTTTCAGATTTTTATCATCGTGTTTCTGATTGCTGTGCTGGAAATTATTGTTATACGCCTTTGGGGTGTTCCATTATTTAAAATTATTTTTGGAAAACAATGGGTAGAATCCGGAATCATGTCCCAAATATTGGTATGGTCGTATGCCATTAATTTTGTAGTTTTTTCTTTTAGCAGTGTTTTCATATCCTTAGAAAAAATAAAAACGTTAAGCGCATGGCAAGCCCTTCGATTTCTTGCCATTTTGGTGTTATTTACATTCAATGATATTGCATTCTTACGGTTTATTAAAATTTATGTATTGATAGAAATATTTAGCTTTATCGTTAATTTGGGGTTATTGATATGGATAATTTATCAATATGAGAAAAAATTAAGAGTTGTTAACACATAAAAAGTACACAGTTTTAATAAATTCAACTATAGCAATATATGAAAAAAGAAAGATTAAAGCATTACGAAAATGGATAAAAACGAAGCTATAAAAACTGCTAAAAGATATGTTGAATTAATAAGCAGTAAATTTCAAATTGAAAGTGCTATTCTTTTTGGATCTTTTGCTAAAGGAACAAATAATCAGGACAGCGATATTGATATAGCTATTGTTTTTAAGTCTGTAGATGATATAATTGATTTGCAGATACAGTTAATGCAAATGAGAACCGATGAAGATTTATTAATTGAACCTCATCCTTTTAAAATTTCTGATTTTAATATATCAAACCCAATGGTAGCAGAGATTAAAAAGAATGGAATTGATATATTAACTCATGCAGCCTGAATTAAATAAGTAAATAAAGATAGCGGATTATCCGAGTGAACTAACGTTTCAAAAGGATCACCGGCTCCCGATCACGATAGCTTCTAAAATCCGTAAGTTAAAAAGACTTCTTTTTGTAACACGAAGTTACACAACGTATTACCCAAAGTCTCACAAAGTAAATCTTCACCTAACTTTGTGAAACTCTTAAAAGACAGACATGTGGATTTTAGGAACTATCTGAAGCCGGCGATCCAAATCTTTGTAACATTAAAAGAACCATCTGTTTTGCATTATGGTATAATAAGGATCACCGGCATCCCTGCCGGTTTATTATCATACAATTACCGGCTAGAAGCCGGCGATCCAGGTCTTTGCAACATTAAAAGAACCATCTGCTTGGCATTATGGTATAATAAGGATCACTGGCATCCCTGCCGGTTTATTATCATACAATTACCGGCTAGAAGCCGGCGATCCAAATCTTTGTAACATTAAAAGAACCATCTGTTTTGCATTATGGTATAATAAGGATCACCGGCATCCCTGCCGGTAATAGAGAATTAAAAGAAAACAAGTGAATTTTGAATTTTCTTTGCGAACCTTTTGCTTACTTAGCGGAACTTTGCGTATAAATTACAGAATATTTAATACCGTTAAGGATTAAAATTATTATAAAATTTGTATTAATTTTTCAATTAAAGTTCTACAATATATGAAACTTGTTTTTTATATTTGCGTTTAATTAATACAGTAACTTTGGAATTATTACGAAAACATAAATTAATTAAACTAAAAACTAAAAAACGTGGCAACATCAGGCTGATTAAAGCGATTAATAAATTAATATCAGATATTGAAGATGCTAAATGGAAATCACAAACTGATATCAAAAAATCCCGGCCTGATGCCGATTGTGTTCATAGCGATGGATTTTATTTTTTCGATTTAAATCTTCATCGTACAATGATTTTAGTAGTATTTGAAGATAACGAAGCGACGGTTATCTGGACTGGTAGTCACGATGAGTATGATAAAACGTTTAAAGGAAATAAGAAAACAATTGAAAAATGGTTACGTGTTCAAAAATTAATATAAGATGAAAAAATTTTCAATACAAAACATACAAAAAATTACATCATTAACTAATGAATTGGAATATGAACAAGCAACATCTTTATATTTAAAGCTTCGGGTGCTTGTAAAAAATGATAAATCATATGAATCAATCCGTACTCATTTACGTGAATTGATAAAAAAATATGAACAAGACAAATGGACGGATGAAGATAGTATTACAGATCAACAAATTAAAGAGAGTGATTTAGCAGAAAGCTTGGTGCAAGCTGAAAATGAATTTTATCATAAACGCAAAGAGTTGATCAAAACAAAATTAAAAGAAGCCGGATTAAACCAAAATGATTTGGCTAAAATCCTCGGTCACAGAAAAGGCTACATGTCAGAATTAATTAACGGTTTAAGGCCTTTATCAAAGGAAGATTTAATTGTAATTAACCGGCTATTTAAAATAAAATTCGAAGATTTGATTCCTGCATTTATAAAACAAGAAAGGGTTTTGCATATTAAAAAGACTTTAGAATCGCTTTCGAATCATAAGATTAGATTATCTAGAAAGGATTTTGATTTACAAATAGTTTAGTTGTCCATTAAATTTAAGTTATAATTTTAAGGACTATAGAGTCACTCAAAGGCCGATTGCTCCTAAAATCCGTAATTTTTACAAAGCATTTTTGTAACACAAACCTGCCAGTAGAGGCAGGCTGGGTTTTCCAAAGGATTACCCAAAGTCTCACAAAGTAAATCTTCACCTAACTTTGTGAAACTCTTAAAAGACAGACATGTGGATTTTAGGAACTATCTGAAGCCGGCGATCCAAATCTTTGTAACATTAAAAGAACCATCTGTTTTGCATTATGGTATAATAAGGATCACTGGCATCCCTGCCGGTAAAAGAGAATTAAAAGAAAACAAGTAAATTTTGGAATTTTTTTGCGAACCTTTTGCTTGCTTAGCGTAACTTGGCGTATAAATTACAATTTATTTACATTAACATAAGGCCTTACAGATTTTTTAGTGTATTCAGACTTTGACAGGTTCGTAAAATGCTGTCAGCTCTTCTTTATTTAAACCTTAAATGGAATTTCTTATAAAACATTTATATACTAGATTTCGTTCTATATTTAAAAATTAGTATTTTCGTAAAAAACTGTTACCATGGACATACAAACTGAAAAACTGGATTTGATTGAATGGATTTCTAAAATTAATGACTATTCAGTGATCGAAAAACTCAGATCAATTAAAGAAAACTATGCCAAATCAAAGGATTGGTATGCTGATTTAGATCAAGAAGAACTTGCATCCATTAATCGTGGATTAAAAGATATTGAGGAAGGACGATTGAATGACCATGATGCAGCCCAAAACATTTATGAGAAATACCTATAAAATTATTTGGACTGACGAAGCATTGAAAAATTTATCCGGGATTATTGAATATCTTGAACAGCGTTGGACTGAAAGAGAAATTCGTAATTTTGCCCGATTGTTAGACCGACAGATCAATTTGATTCAATCTAATCCCAAACTTTTTCCAACCAGCAAGACTTCCAAAAGTCTTAGAAAATCAGTTTTAACAAAACAAACAACGATATATTACCGGATAGATAACCAGGAAGTTCGTATTGTTACGCTTTTCGATAATCGACAAAATCCTGATAAAAAGAATATTTTTTAATATTATGCAACTTTCAAAAGAAAAGTGACTTTAAAGAATTACCGGCTTTCCCAGATAGATACCTGAAGCTGGCGATCCAAATCTTTGAAAATGTAAAAGATCCGTAGGTTCGGCATTATGGTATAATAAGGATCACCGGCATCCCTGCCGGTTTATTATCATGCAATTACCGGCTAGAAGCCGGCGATCCAAATCTTTGCAACATTAAAAGAACCATCTGCTTGGCATTATGGTATAATAAGGATCACCGGTATCCCTGCCGGTTTATTATCATACAATTACCGGCTAGAAGCCGGCGATCCATTTCTTTGCGAACCTTTTGCTTGCTTAGCGTAACTTGGCGTATAAATTTACAATTTATTTACCTTAATATAAAGCCTTACTTCCAGTTTCATACATTCAGACGCTGACAGTTTTTTAAAACGCTGTCAGTTCTTTATAATTTACCCCAAAATTAGGACAACAAGTTTAGTTCAAATTTATTAAA
>CAZSIC010000018.1:0-42412 GCA_964606845.1 uncultured Bacteroidales bacterium | reverse complement strand
TTTAAATTTTTGAATAGTTAATTCATATTTCTAATCCGCCCGGCCATTTTTTGTGGTTTGGCGGATTTTAAGTTAATAAGACATTTGAGGGTTTTCAGCTTTATTTAAAAAGAAAAGATGTACGATTCCTCTGGAATCGTTGCTCGTTATTAATGGTTTTTTATAAATGTTTGATTCTTCCAGCATCCGTTTTGTACTATAAAATTTGACGATAAAAAACTCTGCGGGTTTGAACATTTATAAAAAGAAAATCTCTCATAGTAACGACTCCGGAAGAGTCGGACATAGGATCACCGGCATCCTTGCCGGTATTTGAAAATCTTAATAAAGAACTATAAAACCGGCTGGAAGCCGGCGATTTTTTTAAAACTGCAACGTAAAAATCGTTTCAATGCCCGGCATTGATTTAACGGAAATTGAACCACCATTTAATTGAATCGTTAACCATTACCGTACAATCGTTTAAAACGGCCAGTAAGAATACTACCGATTCGTTGCATTATGAATAGTCATAATTAATAAATTTGATCAATCAACCTGCGTAACTTTATCAAATGCAGGTTGATTTTTTTATTAATTTATTTTGTTTTTGATAAGATTTTTTTTTGAATTATATAATTCATGTATCTTTCGAAAAAAAAGATATGGAATTAAGTTATCATAAAACATCAGTAATAACTGAAAAAAAGCGGAAAGATGTTATTCGTTATATAAATATGAAATTGGCTTCCATGGGGAAAGCTATTTTTGAAGGAGATTCCTTTAATAAGCAAGAAGGAATGTCGGAATTAGAATTTGTTAGTCTTGCCGAAAGCCTTTTGAATAACTACAAAGAAAAAATGCGGTTGTTATCAACAGAAATTATAAACCCTGCTGATCAACGTATTCAGGCTTTTATTGATGCTTATCTTGGAGATATTCAATTCGATAAGTCGTTGCGAATTCCTTTTGATTCTTTTGTTTTAGATAAAGCAGGTATTGGAAGGGAAGTAAGCCTTCCACCCAATGACAATAAATTTGAAAATGAATTGATAAGATCATACCGGATAAAACAAGGTGTATTGCATAATCCTTTGCATGACAGGCGCACAACAAAGGGATCTTTTCATATTGTTGCAGGAGGGTTACCAATACCTTTAGATAAAAAAGAAGTGCCAAAAATTACCTTTGCACATCTTTTGTATACTGCATTAAATCCTCCCCAAAAATTTATGGAATTGCCATTTACATCGGCTCAAAAGAATAAAGCATTTTTATGGACCTCTTTATTATTAAGGCCTGTAGTTTGTCCGGAGATTCCTGGCATAATGCCTGAAAAAAGTATGGAAATCCGGTTTTTTGCACCGGGTTCAATGGTTAGTAATCTTGATTTTGTAGAATCAATATTTGGAAATGCAGGTGACCCGTATTTGTTTAAAAATGATTCGGGGATAGATGTTGAACATTGGACAGGTCATACAGGGTGTATAGTATTGGCACCTCAACTTATAAAACTCAGAAAAAAGGATGTTGGATTGCCGGCATATGCTCATGCGACAGAACGTCAGAAAAAAGACGGAATGTGTTGGAAAGATGAGAGTGAATTATATAATAACGGTTTGCCTTTTAAAATCTCCTGCCGTGATGAAAAAGGAGTTGTTATTACCTTAATTGCGGACAATTATTATGGGTACTCCAAAAAAGAGATAAAAACACAAATAAGCTATGCAGCAAATATGTATGGAATAAGTGAAGAGGAACATGCAGGAGGGACTTTAGCTTATTCAAGAATAAATATGGGGAACACCTTATCTGCACAAAAAATTATTGAAAAGGCCGGGGGTAAACATTCTTTTAAAGAAGTAAAAACCAAGTATAAGGATTTAATGGAGGTATATCCCGAAAATTATGGTATTGATAAAATACATCCTAATATTTATTATGTGCCTGAAAATGCTGAGTTTAACCTGGAAAAAGGTATCATTTACTGGAATTATAACGGGAAAGAATACCATGTTAAATTATTGAAAGATTACTATTATATTTTACCCAGTGGGCAAAAAATATTTATGGAAAAGCATCCTTTTGCTCCAAGCTGGTACTTATCAATAACTTATTCCGAAGGTTCGTTTCTTCATAAACCATCTACAGTATCCGGAGGAGGGAAATCAGAAATATCGAAATCATTGCTAAATGCTATTATTTATGGTACATTTTTTATCGATGACAAAGAAAAAGATTTTGCCAAAGTGGATGAAATATTAAATTATGATTATAGTAAACGCTGGAAAGAGCCAATATACGATAAAGATAGCAGTCGCTTGATATTAAGTCCTGAAAGAACACTGGGTTCTGTTATTAAGCTACTTACACCTTTTGAAGGGCATACCAAAGAATACAATGATTTTTTAAATTCGATACCCGATCATGTAAAAGCTTTGGTGTTTTTAATAAAGAAAATTAGCAATACCCAAAGTATTGGAAATGATTGGCGTAAATTATTTGCTGTTGACAGGATTAACGGACGTTTAGGGCATTGCCTGATGTTTGATAACCGAAAAATCATTACATCCTATTTGCGTGTTGGTTTTGGAGAAGATCAATCCTGGTTTGTCCATTCGTTAAGGCCTGATTTTCTTGCAGCAGCTAAAGTGCAAGTTGAGGATGATATTTCTGCAACAGTAACAGTACCATCCGATCAAATCCAGTATTCTGACAAAAATTCGGAAAACTGGAGTGTAAAACTAGTAACAAATTGCGAGTATCTTTTCTTTCAAAGACCCGATGATGCAATTAACAGAGGTTATGATATTCAGGCAGAAAAAGACCTTTCCAGTAAAAATAATTTTACTACGAATTACCAACCTTTAAAACCTTCTGATGGGAAAGAAATCATTGAAAATGCGATACAATTTGATAAATATACCGATCCTATAAAAAATCTGTTAATAAAAGGAGCCAATGAACAAAGCCAGCTTTATTTTATATCTCCATCACATCCTCGGATACTGGATGATAACAGCAGATCTAAAAACCCAAGATATTTGCAAAGGAGCCCTGATTTCTCAAACCCGATTGACAGCTATCTTGCTAAAATAGGTACAAGACTTTATAAAAAAATTCCTGCTGATAAACCTGTAGTTTTTCCCATTACCGATATTTTACCCGGAAGAAGGAATAATCCATCGGATAAGAAAGCAGGGATTCGACCTTTAAGTGTTTATAATCCTATTCATTACCAGGAGTTTCCTGAGTTGTTTATGGATTTTATATGCAGCCTTACAGGTAAATCGCCATCAACTACGGGTGCAGGTTCAGAAGGAGCTCTTACCAAAGGGCCGTTTAATATGTTAATCCCTACAACCGACCTGAATAATGCATTACTTTCATACATTTTAACCGGCTATAACGGATTTTCAACGGTAGCAGGGTATGTTGGGAAAAATAATCGTTTCGACCATGATATTAGTATTTTAATACCTGAATTGTGGTGCCGCATGAGAAAAGATGAGAAAAATCCGAAAAAAATGATACAGGAAGGGGCTTTAGAAAAATTAAATGATTTTGAGTATCAAGGGAAAAAAGTATTGGCCAGCCGGTTAGGCTATAGAATAAACCGAGCCTTTATTTTTAAACATTTTGGACGTATTTTTGAAGAACCAATGAGTGTGTTTACTGATGAGATGCTTAAGCCGGAATTGCAGGACATGGAGGATTTTGTTGACGGTATACATAATATCACGGAAGCTCAGAAAAAATCTGCTTTAATGTATTTTGAAGATGGTAGTATTGATTATGCGATACCACCATTAAAGGCTTTGTTGCATATTATGGTTTATGGACATTATAATAACAGAACCATTGAAAGCCCTGAAATAAGAAACTTGTTTACACGTGACTATATTTTATCAGCCGATTGGTATCATGAAAGGTTAAAGAAAAAACAAATCCATGAGATAAACCATTGGCAGGATAGAATTAACTATATCGAAAATTTTATAAAACAAGAAATTAACTGGCCTATTAACGAAGAGTTAAAGTTAAAAGACAAACTCAATTACTCGAAACAGGAATTAAAGAAAGCTAAATCCGAAGCATATCTTGTATCCTTAGAAGGGACAATTGGCTTAGATGTATTTTTTAAAGGATAAAAATTCTCGAGGGCTTTCAATGTTTTGGAGGTTTTTGTTGAATTATTAAGATACAAACAAAACAATCCCTACGAGGAATCTAAACCTTCGTGGAGATTGATATAGAAATAAAATTAATGCAGAACACGTTAAATGTTTTCTTAGCTTCACCGGTAAAATATCTATTTTGAATCCGAATAAGTAATATAAATTGTACTTCGGTGGCAAGATTTATAATTGATTTGCAAAAAGAATGTTAAGCGTTTATCTTATGAACAATTTTACGCATTTTTTATCAAGTACATTTAACGTTATGTTTTTTATGTATTTTATTTTTTTTATATTTATTTATTGCAATCTAAATAATTATTTATGTCTAAATTAATCAAATTGCAGATTTTATTATTTGTTGTAAGTTCTAATCTTCCTAAATCTAAGACGTGTTCAAGGGATTAAAAAACAAGAATATGAAAGCAAAACTATCGTATTTATTAGTTTTTTTATTGCTATTGTCGTGCAATACACAAGTTGAGCAAGCTAATAAAGATATTGATTCTTTAGTTGAAAATAGTATATGGTTAGATTCTTTATTTGCAAGGGTAGAGAGTTATGAAATTAATATTTATGATCCGGATAAATTCATCAAAAAGATAATTGAGGATACAACAAAAATCAAGAAATTTAAAAATGTAAGTGAAAATACTCATAATTATAAAGCCCTTTCTTTTGCTTACAGCATGTTTGGTAATAGTAAAAAAATTGGAAGTGATTACTTATCTGCTATTCAGTATTATAAAAAAGCTTATGAAAATGCTTTGTTGGCCGATGATGCCTATCTAAAAGCTTTATCCTTAAATATGATGGGCGTTGTATATCGGAGAAAATCCGCAACTAAAACAGCTTTGGAGTATTATACAAGAGCACTTAAAGCTGCGGAAGAAAGCAACGTATCATCAGATTATATGCTCAAAAGTATTGCTATCTCTAACGAAGGCATCGGTGGGTTATATCGGATGTTGGAACAGTATGATTTAGCCTTGAAATACTATAAACAATCCTTAAACTATGAAGAACAGTTAGGGAGTTTGCTTGGCAAGGCCATTGGTAATCATAATATTGGGAAAACCTATAGATTTCTTGGTAAACTTGATTCTGCTAAAATCTACCATGAAAAATCATTGGAGTACAATAAACAGATGAACTCTGTTTATGGTAAGGCCATATGCTACAATAATCTGGGAACTATTGAAATGCTTCAACATCATATCGATAGTGCTTATTTATTCTTTAATCCTGCCCTGGAAATGGCAAATATCTGTGGTGATAGTACATATATAATTAATTCTAAATTAAATTTGGCTTGGTATCACATTGAAAAAAGACATCACAGTAAAGCTTATGAATATTTAAATGATGCCATTACAATAGCAAAAAGAATTGGTTATAAGTCAGCTGTTAGGCGGGGATATAAGTTACGCTCAGATCTTGAGAAAGATAAAGGTTTGTATTTAAATGCCTTAAATTACTTCAAGCTTTCAAATGCATATAACGATAGTATTGTAAATGAAAAAACTCAGCAATATCTTGTTGATCTTACTGTACTGTACGATATTGAAAAGAAAAAAAACGAAATAGAATCGTTACAAAAAGATAATGAAACGAATAAACAAAAGCTTATTGCTCGAAACCGATTAATACTTTCACTTATTCTTGCAGTATTTATTATTATTGTTATTGCATATATTTTTAGACAAAGGGATATGCAGAAATTAAATTCAATGGAAACAGAACTTCAAAAATATCTATTGCAAATAAAAGATTCCAAGAGCAATAAAACTTCTGAAAGGGATATAAAAAAGTTGGCGGTTAAGAATATTTTATCAGAGCGTGAAGCAGAAGTTTTATATTTTATTAACGAAGGAATGTCGAATGCAGATATTGCAGAAAAAATCTTTGTTTCAACCAATACGATTAAATACCACATAAAAAATATTTACTTAAAGCTAGATGTTAAAAATCGAGTTGAAGCTTTAAATAAAATCAAACAATAAGTCCATAATTATTCTGTAAAATTTATGTACCCTTAGGGGTAGTTTTTTTTAAACTACCCCTAAGGGTAGTGTGAAAATTGTCAAGATTACAGATATTTGAATAAAGTTATTACCATGGTATCTCCAATCAAAAATCAATAAACGAAAACCGAGTATAATGTAATTCATTTACCGGAGAAAGGATATTCGACTAAGGAGATTTCTGATGAACTCAATATATTATAACACGAATTACCATATATAAAGATACATATAAGTTGGCGTTCATTGGAGACAATCCGGCAACAGCATGAAACAGTAACAAAAAAGAAAATAAAAATGAGTATTCACATTTTTAAAAAGGAGGTTAAAAATGAGACACAAACAAAGAGTAAAAAGTAGAAAGCTATGTACTGAGTTTGTCGAAGCGTTGAAAGTAAAAAGTTTGGGAGTGGCAATACTTTTAGCTTTTACCTTTTCCCTTTCAACTGCAACAGCACAAGAAAGCGTTAACGCCACAGGCGGAGATGCTTCGGGAAGCGGAGGCTCGGCGAGCTGGTCCGTGGGACAGGTTGCGTACCAAACTCATACAGGCACAAGTGGTTCGGTAGCGGAAGGAGTACAACAACCCTATGAAATTTTTGTAGTAACAGGAATTGAAGAAGCCGAAGGCATAAACCTTTCAATTTCGGCATATCCAAACCCAGCTACCGACTATTTAGAGTTAAAAGTTGAAAGTGAAAAGTTAAAAGATTTGAGCTATCAACTGTATGACATGAACGGAAAACTTTTGCAAAGCGAAAAAATTACAAGCAACCAAACGAGCATTGTTATGAGCAATCTTGTACCCGCAACCTATTTTGTAAAAGTAGTAAATACAAATCATGACTTGTCTCAGGAAGTAAAAACATTTAAAATCATAAAGAAATAAGGAGGACAAAACAATGAGAAAATTATTTACAATTTTAGTCCCGATGGCTATCGGGATATTATTAACGGCAAGTGTGTTCCTGCCACGGCAGGCAGGTGCTCAATCACCCGAAAAAATGAGCTACCAGGCAGTAATCCGTGATGCAAGTGATAATCTTGTAACAAATCAGGAAGTAGGTATGCAAATAAGCATTTTGCAAGACTCTGAAAGCGGAACAGCAGTTTATACAGAAACTCAAACTGATACAACCAATGCCAATGGTTTGGTAAGTTTAGAAATAGGAACCGGAACAACAAGTGACGATTTTTCCACCATTGACTGGTCAAACGGGCCGTATTTCATCAAAACCGAAACCGACCCAACAGGTGGCACAAGTTACACCATTACCGGCACAAGCCAATTATTAAGTGTTCCTTATGCTTTACATGCTAAGACGGCAGAAACAGTTACGGGTACAATAACCGAAACCGACCCAACGGTTACTACCTATTCCTTAGGCGACTTTGCCCAAGGGGGAATTGTTTTTTGGGTAGACGAAACCGGACAACATGGGCTTGTATGTGCTAAAACTGACCAAGACGGAGGAAGCGGAATAAGATGGTTTGCAGGGTCTGATGGTGTTACACGAGCAAACGGAGATGGACCATTTTCAGGCGAATTAAATACAGCAATAATTATATCATCACAAGTTTCAATTGGTGATGATGGTAATGATTATGCTGCGCAAATATGTAACGATTTACAAATTACCGAAGGTGGCAAAACCTATGGTGATTGGTATCTTCCCTCAAAAGAAGAACTAAACCTGATGTACCAAAATAAGGGAACAATTGATGCTACTGCAACTTCGAATGGAGGCAGCGGTTTTGCTAATGACTACTATTGGACTTCTGCCGAGTACAATGACTTCAGGGCTTGGGGTCAGCACTTCGCCAGTGGCAGCCAGGACAACGGCAGTAAGACCGGCACCCTTAGGGTTCGTGCCGTTCGGGCTTTTTAATCACAGTGAAACAGAACATTGGCGTTCATTGGAGACAATCCGGCAACAGCATGAAACAGTAACAAAAAAGAAAATAAAAAGGATTATTCACAATTTAAAAAAGGAGGTCAAATGAGACACAAAGACAAAAAAGGTGCAAGGAGAAAGGAAAAAGTACATACTTGAAAGTAAAAAGTTTGGAAGTGGCCATACTTTTAGCTTTTATTTTTTACCTTTCATCTGCCTTCGGGCAATCACCCGAAAAAATAAGCTATCAGGCAGTAATAAGAGATAGCGATGATAATTTGATAACCGACACCCAGGTTGGTATGCAAATAAGCATTTTGCAAGACTCTGAAAGCGGAAATGCAGTTTACGCTGAAACATAAGAACCAAAAACTAACGCCAACAGATTTGACACACAGGAGGATGATTATAATATGCGAGTTCTCCCGAAATTCTTCGGGATTAAAATATCTGATCGAAATATAAAAATTATAAACACATGAAAAAAATATTACTTTATTTTGCAGCCATTCTGCTTTTAAGTGGAAACATAATGGCACAACCGATGGAACTTGAGTTTGATACCAATGTATCACCGGGAACAACGATTACTCTTCCTCTTTATGGGATAACAAGTGTAACCATTAATTGGGGTGACGGTAATGAAGAAACCATAATCACAAGCGGAGATATTGAGCATACTTATGGTGCCGAAGGAGTTTACAATGTAACAATTGATGGTACTTTCACCCGATTTGGAAAAAAACATGACACGTATGATAATGCCGATAAACTTATCCGGCTTATTGATTTTGGTGATGTAGGGCTGACAAGCCTTGCCGGAGCTTTTCGTAATGCGGAAAATCTTACAGAAGTACCAACCACACTGCCTTCAACAATAATCAATACTTCCTGGGCATTTAATTCTGCTTCATCATTTGATCAGGAACTTGATACGTGGGATGTAACCAATATCACTAACATGTATGGCATGTTTAAAGACGCTGTCATATTTAACGGGAACATCACTAATTGGAATGTTGAAAATGTAACAAAAATGACGATTATGTTTGCAGGTGCTGAAGCTTTTAATCAAAATATAGGAGATTGGGATGTTAGCAATGTTACTGATATGTATAGTATGTTTTCAAGGGCTTATTCATTCAATCAAGACATTGGTGGCTGGGATGTAAGTAGTGTGGAAAACATGAGTTACATGTTTGCTTCCTGTTATGTATTTAATCAGGATATTGGCGGATGGGATGTTGGAGAAGTCACAACAATGAGTGGCATGTTCCACGGTGCAACTAACTTTAACCGGGATATTGGCGGATGGAATGTTGAAAATGTAACAACCATGAGCAGTATGTTGCGTGGTTTATCAGATTTTAATCAGGATATTACTAACTGGGATGTAAGCAATGTAGAGAGTATGTCATTTATGTTTAATTCAACGGAAAACTTCAATCAGGATATCGGTAACTGGGATGTAAGTGGCGTTAAAAATATGAGATGGATGTTCAGGAATGCGAGTTCTTTTAACCAGGATATTGGTTCCTGGGATGTAAGTAGTGTCGAAGACATGTCATACATGTTTTACAATGCTGAAGATTTTAATCAGGATATTGGTGATTGGGATATGAGCAATGTTAGCAATGTATCCGAAATGCTTACCGGAACATCACTTTCTACCGCGTTTTATAATAATTTGCTTATTGGCTGGTCATCACAGACTTTGCAAGACGGTTTAACTTTCCACGGAGGAAACAACAATAAATACTCCCCGGGTGAAGCAGCAGATGCCAGGCAGGATATTATAGACAATTATAATTGGACAATCTCAGATGGAGGAATATCGGATTTACCTGCAGTTATTACTGATGAAATTACAGAAATTGATGTTTCATCCGCCATTTCCGGGGGAGAAGTGACTGCTGACGGAGGCTACGCTATAACAACATTCGGAATAGTATGGGATACAACAGAAAATCCAAACCTAACTGATAATGAGGGCTATACCGAAGATGAATATATTGAAGCTACAACTAAATTTATGAGTGAGTTAAGCGCTCTTTCACCCAATACATTATACTACGTCAGAGCATACGCTACCAACAGCCAAGGAACAGAGTACGGAAACAGTATGAGTTTTACTACGGCAAAACATGAAGTAACTATTTCCGGAGATTTTACAGTGCCGGACAAAGAATACGACGGAACAACCGGTGCTATCATTGAAAACAACAACCTAACACTTGAAGGTGTTATCGGCGGCGACGATGTTGAATTAATTAATGTTGTTGCAGAATTTGCTTCTCTTGAAGTTAGCCAGGATATTTTGGTTACAATAGTAAGTGCGGGAATTGAAGGTGCTGATGCAGAAAATTATGAATTATCCCTTACCGGTGCCCCAACTGCAATCGCAAATATTACTGCTAAAGAACTATCAATTTCCGGAGATTTTACAGTGTCGGACAAGGAATACGACGGAACAACCGATGCGGCTATTGATAACGACAGTTTAACGCTAGAAGGTGTTATCGTTGATGACGATATTGAATTAGTCGATGTTGTTGCAGAATTTGCTTCTCCTGAAGTTGGCCAGAATGTTTTGGTTACAATAGTAAGTGCGGGAATTGAAGGTGCTGATGCAGAGAATTATGAATTATCCCTAACCGATGCTCCAACTACAACAGCAGATATAACTGAGCCGGTAAATGTAAATGAAATCATTTCAGAGAATATAAATATTTATCCTAATCCTTTTAATAATCATATTTATATTGACTATTCAGATAATATCTCTAAGATTGTAATTACAAATATTCTTGGTCAAAACGTCTTTCTGGAGAAATGTATCAATAATGCAATAAAATTTGATACAAGCTATTTGAGAAATGGTATTTACCTGTTGACTATTGAATTTGATAATGGTACCAAGCTAACACGAAAGATCATCAAACATTAATACGTAAAGTTTGAATCTACTACGAAAACTTCCAGATTGGTCAAGGGCTGCAGCTGAAACTGCTTCGCAAGCCCATAGCTTCCTGGGCATTGTACCAGCAGCTCTCGTGTCATGGGCTATTCTGTTCGTTGCATCAAACACTGATTGAGTTTAACATTGTAAGTATATAAAATCATGCTTATGCAATTTATTGAGCAAAAAAAAGTAAAAACCCCAAAGCGCATTCATTATGAAAAGATATTAACTTCTTTAGCGGTAATAATGGTAACCGCCGCGTTATGGGCTCAGGCACCCCGGGGTATGACCTACCAGGCTTTAGTGCGCGATGCTGACGAGCAATTGATAACCAATATTCAGGTAGGTATAAGGATAAGTATTCTAAAATACATCTTTAGGATGCCTCCTTCCTTCGAAGATGTATATGTTGAAACCAATAGTATATATAGCACCAATGAAAATGGATTGTTAACCGTTAGAATAGGAATGCTTCTTTGAGGATTTGATGTACTTTGCTTTGGTTGATACCAACCTTTTCTGCAATCCTTTGCTGAGAACAGTTTGTATATCCTTCATCTGGCGAAGAACAGGCTTTTTGTATTACAAGTGCTTTTTGCCCGGGTGTAATAAACGGCTTTTTGCCCGACCTGGGAGCATCTTTCAGCCCATCAATCCCAGACTCTCGAAAACGTTGATGCCACTTATTGATAGCTCGTTGATTTAATCCTGTTTTTTTCATTATCGCATCAATTGTGTTTCCTTTTGAACTTAAAATAATTACATTAGCACGATCTGAATAACGCCGTTCCATTTTCAAAGAACGTATCATCATTGTCAGCGTTTCTAACTGATCTTATGTGATTTCTAATTTTATAGGTTTCCTTGCCATAAAGGTAATGCTAATACTTTTTTTTAGTTTACCAATTTAGTAATTACAACACTAGATGTTAAAAATCGAGTTGAAGCTTTAAATAAAATCAAATAATAAGTCCACAATTATTCTGTAAAATTTATATACCCGTTTGGGTAGTTTTTAAAAACTACCCCAATGGGTAGTGTGAAAAATGTCTGGATTTCAGATATTTGAATAAAGTAATTACCATGGTATCTCCAAGTAGAAAACAATTATCGAAAACCGAGTATAAAGTAATTCATTTACTAGAGAAAGGATATTCGAATAAGGAGATTTCTGATGAACTCAATATATCTGGAAATACCGTAAAATATCATTTAAAAAATATTTATAAAAAATTGAAAGTAAAAAATAGACTGGAAGCAGTTTATAAGTATAAATATAAAAATAGATCTAACGATTAGCTGGCAGATGCATTTTAGAATTATGATAAAAAATATAATTTTTAATATAAGCACCTTAAGTTAATGTATTGTTAGCCAATTTAATATATGAAAAATAATTAACTTCATCGTTTATGAAAAAAATATCCATTCTGTTATTGTTTGTATTGTATGCATTCGTAATGCCAATTTATTCGCAAGTCGATCTTAATTTAATTATGCCAAATCCTACACCTTCTGAGATTTATGAATGGCAGAAGGATCCGACAATCATTCAAGTTATAGTAACAAATCGTTCATCCAATGAATATCTGAATGCTTCGTTTGGATTTAGAATAACCAATGAGAATGGTACGGTTATAGCAGAAAGTAATTACAGAAGAACATCGAAGAGATTCACAATTTCTCCAATGCCACAGGTAACGGTTTTAAACGGACCCCAACTTATTGATGTGAATTCAATTAGTTATAATTCTAAACTTAAATCTTTGTTACTTTCAGCAAATTCAATACCAGAAGGATACTACGATATTTGTATTAGTATTTATGATCAGAATGGAGTAAATATAACCAATGGTGAAGAGTACTGTACTAGTTTTTCCGTATTAACACCAGAACCTCCCATACTAATATCTCCAGTTGATGACGAAGTGATAAATTCTCCTTTTCCGAATTTTTTATGGTCGCCCGTTACCAGTTATAATGCAGCACGTAACCAAATAACGTATAAGTTAAAGATATGTCCGATATACGAAGGTCAGTCGCCACGAACGGCAATCGATATGAATCCAGTATTGTTGGAAAAAAGTAATATTTTAACTTCATCATACAAGTATTTGCCTTCGGATATGCCCTTTGATTATTACAAAAATGTAAATCAATATGTATGGGTGGTTCAGGCTTTTGACATGAACGGGAATCCAGCTACAAAAAATAAAGGGATGAGTGAGTTGGGAACTTTTAGATTAAAAGAAGAAAATCAGGATGTTATTAGTTTAACAAATATTTATCCGTTAAATAACGATACCATTCCATGGAAAGTTCCACATCTGATCACCAGGTTTTTGCCATATTCTGATGATATTCAGTCCATTGAATTTACATTGCGCTTGAAAAAAGAGGGCGAAAACACAGAATATACCAATACTCGTAAAATTACATTTAATGGTGGCCCACAAGCTGGTCAGCAGTTAAGTTCAACAGACGATGCCAGTTTATTGGTTGCAAGTGTTGGTACAAATAAAAATATTCCGGAATGGATGAACCAGTTATCACCCAATGTAAAATATAATTGGTTTGTAGATGCAATTTTTACTTTCGAAGATGGTTCAACACAAAGTGCAACTTCTCAGGAAACATCATTTACTATAGGATTTAAAAAACCAACGATAAGTAAGCCGGCAAAAGATACATCCATAAAGGTAAATACTAAAATTAACTGTGCTTTTACTATTCCCCAGCCGGAAAGTTTAAATTTCATAAATGATGATGTCTTTAAAATGCCTGCATTTCATGCTTCAGGGATTAAGACAGAAGCCTTAAATAAGTTTTCAGTGGAACTATCCAAAAAAGCATCATTTGATTCCATTGTCCAAACAAAAACGAAGCTGGTGCCTGAAAGTACAATATATCAAACAGGCGATAGTTGTAAAGAGTTATTTAATACAATTAGCGTTGAATTGGATGGAATAAAAGATACAGCGACCTATTATTACCGGGTTAATTATTTGGATGCTTCGGATAATAATTTTTATACCAGCCAATCCAGGTCATTCAAGATTATTCCCGATTCGTTAAAAACCTGTTTCGAAATGCAGGTTGAAAGCCCGGCAAATGATGGCGTTTGGACAAAAAGCAAAAAGCCAAAATTTTCCGTTTCCATCAAACCAAAAATTAATAAATCAGCCATTACCGGTGGGCATATTAAAGTTTGGAAAAAAACATCAGAATCACAATCCAATAAAGATGCCAAAAAGGAAAAAGCAAAACTGGATACTTCTTTTACAGGGAATGATGATAAAAAGATATTTGCTTTCTCCACAGATATGAATGGTTTTACACGATATGACCTTAATTTTATTAATGGAGACTCTGCATCGAAAAGTTTTACTGCAGATACAGCAACAACATACCTTTGGAACTTTACGTTGAAATATAACAAAGATTCTGTACGATCGGATAGCGTATTATGTGACAGGGATTCAGTTACTACAAATGATGGAATTTTTACCGTAAAACCAACCAGCGAGTTAGCCGACTCGGGTTCTTGCCCGGGAGAATGTTACGCTGACGAGCCAACGAATGTCACTCCAGGTTCTCAATCGTTAAAAGAGGATAGTACCATAACTATTGGTAAATTTAAACTGAAATTAGGAAATGTAACCGGATCGGCTTCGAATTTGAGTGGAGAAGGCTCAATTGATGTTCCCTATTTACGTGGAAATATATCGGTTGAATTTAATGGATTAAAAGTAAATAGCGATAATGTGGTGTATGAGGGTGAGGCCTATGCAAAAATTGATCAGGCAGCTCCATATTCAAAACCCGATGCAAATGATTTTGAAGGACAGGCCCTGGGTTATGCTCAGGATAAAGCGAAGTTTGAATCGATACATAATTATTCAAGCAGTGCAGGTAAATTGGTTAGTTCATTAGTAGGCACAACTCCTGTTTCATTGCCTATAGGTTTTGATCGGGATTATGATGGATACAAGGTGGTGATAGGAATTGTGGCTATGAAATTTACTCCTGTACGGGCAAGTTTAAATACCGCAATGTATGTTGAATTACCGTCGTTAGGACCAGAAGTAGGACTTGGACTTGGCGCAAAAGATATTTGTTTCCACAAAGATGGATTAGCCGGAAATGGTAGAAAGACCCTTTATCTTGCTCAGGATTTTGGTTATGATAATGAAGAATCGTGGAGTTTCTTATTTAAGGCACCAACACCAACTGATTCAGGAACATATGCTATATGGGATTGTAAAGGATTTAACGAGCTGGTCATTGCTGCTGATGTTGAGTTTCCACGTTCGTGGATGACTCCGGCACCCGATCCGGACTCGACTAAAATGGTGAAAGCTCATTTTAAAACACGTGCCGATAAAAATGGTAATGGCTGGCAATGGTTAGCAAGTGCAAACCTCGATCATTGCGAGCTAACGGGAGCCAAAGGATATAAAATGCAGGTTCAGGAGATGGTGTTTGATTATTCATCGGCTCGTAATCCGGAAGGAATAGCTTTTCCTAAAAATTATAATGGAACCAAAACCAATGACTGGCAAGGATTTTATATTAAAAGAGCATCATTGGAATTCCCGGAAAAGTTTAAAACTTTCGAAGAGCAACATCCTACATTGTCAGTAAGTAATTTAATAATTGATAGAACAGGTTTTACCGCAAGTATCGAAGGTAATAATATCATTCAATATCCAGAGGCCGATTTTGGTAATTGGGGAGCAAGCATTGATACTTTAAAAATCAATTTGGTGAGTAGCTCTTTGGAATCGGGTAATATGAATGGCCGTTTAAAGGTATCAATATTTGATACATCTTTAGTTTATCGTGGACTACTTTCAAATTCGTCGAGTGATAAAAAACTAAAATATTTATTTACAGTTACACCCAGGGATTCTATTGATACCGATCTGTGGAAATCAAAATTACACTTGTATCCAACATCAAGGATTGAGTTGGGTGATACTGCAGATGGTTTTCTTGCTCAGGCTGTTTTAACTGGTAAATTTACTTTAGAAGGAAGTGCAGGTGGTTTAAAGAAACTTAATTTTAAAGGAATCTCATTTGAAAACTTTAAAGTGATGTCTAATTCACCTTATGTTGAGAAAGGAAATTGGAGTTTTGCCAGTCCGGAGCATAGTATGGAAGGATTTCCGGTATCTATCAATAACTTTGATATTGTAAGTGGAAGCCGGAGTGGTGGATTTGGATTAGGGTTACAATTTAACTTAAATGTAGGTTTACAATCGGGATCTAATGCAGTAAGCGGAACAACCAAATTGAGTGTTTGGGGTAAGTTAGCATCCACAACGGGCGCACAAAACTTCGTGTTTGATGGTGTTGATCTGGACTCCATTGGTGTAAATGCCGATATGGGATCGGTTCGTATTGCTGGCGGTTTAGAATTATATGATTCGCATTCAACCTTTGGAAATGGTTTCAGAGGAGTGGTGAGTGCTACTTTTGTTGATCAGCTTTCTGTTGAGGCCACTGCGCAATTTGGTAGCGTAAATAATTACCGCTATTGGTATGTCGATGCCAAAGCAATTTTTCCCGAAGCAGTGCCTATTGCACAGGGAGTAGGAATGTACGGTTTTGGCGGGGGGGCTTGGTACCATATGCGAAAAACCGGCTTAACGGATTTATCATCTCCTGCAGATGCTGCCGATAATTCAAATACGCCGGGCGGAACAAATTCCGGTTATAGTTATATACCTGACCAAAATGTAGATTTAGGTTTGAATGCTTCAATAATATTAGGTACTCATCCTTCAGAAGAAGCGTTTAATGGTGATGTTGGATTGGAAGCTCAATTTTTATCAGGTGGTGGATTAGGAACAGTGAGTTTAGTTGGCGATGGATATATGATGTGCAATATTACAGAGCGCAATAAAGCCAAAGTTTTAGCTGATTTAGAGTTGGAATATAATGTTTCAAACAACACTTTCCACGGAATATTTGATGTAGATATTAATGCTTCTCCTTTAGATGGTGGTGGACAAATGGTAATGCACGTTGATCCGGACTTGTGGTATTTAAAGATTGGCGAGCCGAGTAATCCTATTTCGTTAGAATTAGCTGATTGGCTCCAGGCTCAAAGTTATTTTATGATTGGACAAAACCTGCCATCTCCAATTGTTCCCAACGAGATTAGGGAATTATTCCCGGGACAAATTGCTGACAGAAACCCACAAATAGCAAATGGAGATGGTTTTGCTTTTGGTGCCAATACAAGCTTTGAAACAGGACCAAAAACATATTCCATATTCTATGGCGAATTTTCGGCATTGGCCGGATTCGATATGTCACTGCTTAATTATACCAGCGGAGCTCGATGCGAGGGAATGGAAGAGCCTTTAGGTATTAACGGATGGTATGCATCGGGGCAGATTTATTCCGCATTATCAGCATCTATCGGGTTACATGTAGATTTATTGTTTACCGAAGGGAATTATGAAATTCTGAGCTTAGATGGAGGTGCTTTACTGCAAGTTGAGGGACCTAATCCTACCTGGTTATCAGGAAATGTGGGTGGTGAATATAACATCTTAGGAGGAAAAGTAAGCGGATATTGTAATTTTCATTTCAGCATGGGCGATCGGTGCGAGATGGTACAGGAAAATCCATTATCACGAATCGATTTAATATCTGATATTGCTCCAGTTGAAGGTTCTACGGATGTTGAAGTAATGCTTGAACCGCAGGTTACATCCATTTTTCAGTTAAATGAGGAGTTCGTGTTACAAGAAATGCCAGCTGGAGGAGGAGCACCAAAAGTTCGAACATTTAAAGTGAAGATTAAAGATTTTAATTTACGAAAAGCTTCAAATAATGATTCGGTGCCAGGCAGAATAAATATTTCATCTGATAACTTCTCAGCATATTATTCAAGTCACAATATGCTTGCCGGAAATACAAATTATAAATTAGATGTTGCAGCTTATGGTGAAGAATATATTGATGGACAATGGGAACCTGCGGTTAAAAATGATGGTTCATTAATCACTCAGAGCGCAAGTACTCATTTTAAAACAGGAGCTGCTCCGAATAAAATAGAAGACTCGCATGTGGCATATTCTTATCCGATAGATGGACAGCGTTTTTTCTTGCAAGATGAATGTCGATCAGGAAAGATTCAGTTAAAAACCGGAATGCCCCATTTATTTGCCCAAACATTTGGTCATGATATGGAATTAATAGCACGATTCATTCCTTCCGAAGAAGGAAGGGCAACAAAAGAAGTGCCTTTTACTTATAATGTTGGCTCAAAATCGTTGCGATTTAATATTCCGAATTTACAAAACAGCACTTTCTATTATGTGCAGTTTGTGAAGAAGCAAACATTGAAACAAACAGCTCGCCAAAAAGATAAAGGCATTGATACGGGCGATGTATCAGATGAAAACTCATTAACCCGTGTAGCAGATATAGAAGTGTATGAAACTGGTTCGGATGAAATGATTATTGAAGAACGAATGATATTAAAAAATAGAGTTAGAGAAAGTGAAAAAATTTTATATGCATTTAATTTCAGAACCAGCAAATACAATACATTACAGGCCAAGTTAAATAGATTCAATTATATTATAACGAATTCCGAGTTTCATCTCAATAATATGGAAGTTCATAAGGCAGTTTATGAAGGTGATGAGTCGTTTGGATATTATGATTTGCATCCTGTAGAGTGGAATAAATCGGGTGCTGTACATACCTTTGGACCTTTGTTAAAAGTATCTGGCAATGAGAGAACTGCAGCCTGGCATAATCAGTTTGTAAATCCGGAAGTTTACGATAATATTGCCTGGATGAATGCCAAAGGGTGGTGGAATAATAATTATATGATACAGTTTTACGATTACGCGTATTCATCAACTAAGGATTTGGTAGAGTTAGAAAAAAATAGTCACTACGAATCGGTTTTTGTTCCTGTTGCAGAGCTTATAATGCAACCATATACCACAGGCAGTAATTCTGAATCAGATTCAGACTCAGATTCTAGTATTTTAAATACGTCCATCCGTTCAACAGACAGTACATCAGTATCTGTTTCGAGTTCGAGTTCGAGTGTTTCTACTATTGGAAGCTTTGGCACAACAACATCAACAAGTTCTTTTGGATCACGGTCTGGAGCTAGTTTTGAACCAAGTAGTGCCGGAGGGTCTAATTTAGATAAACTCCAAAATCTTGAATTTGCTTCACCCAATATTATTGTTACTTATAATCATGGAAAAGTTGTTCCGGCCGATTTTGATCGATTAAGAAATGAAGCAACACAGATATTGTCAAGATGGGATATTACTAAGTCCTATTCAGAAAGCTTTAAGCTTAACTCTATTATTTATACGAATTATTTACCCATGCTTAAAGGAAATTATCCTTTGAAATTCTATTACAATTACAACGGTTGTTTGGGTGCAGATGAAGATAAACCGAGAATCAGCAAACCATTTATTTACTAATTGATAAAAGGAGCTAAAAATGGTTTTAGATAGATCATTGCGGAAACAAATAGCTAAGATAAAAGTACTGTTAAAATGTTTATTTTTTGTTCTTATGTTTTTGATTATGAGCAATAAAGGATTGTATTCACAAGAAAATAAAGATAATATCAGATTTAGTGGATCGGCTAATTTATCTGATAACTTTTATTCGTCGAATGGAATAGATCCAAGGCAACCATCCAATCTGTTTGTTGGAATATTTCGGGCGAATATCACTTTATTTAATCAGGTTGATTTACCGTTTGAATTATATTACTCAAATCAGCAAGCTGCTTTTCAACAGCCTTTTAATCAGTTTGGTATAAGTCCGCGTTTAATGGATTGGCTTACGTTGCATGGAGGGTATTTTTCAACACAGATATCGGATCTTACTTTTGGTGATTTAAGAATTCTAGGAGGTGGAGTAGATTTAACTCCGGGCAATTTCAGGTTAAAAGCTTTTTATGGAAGGTCAAGGCAAGCGGTTGAGCCCCAAAAAGTGAATTTTGCACCGGAAGTTTATAAACAAAATGTGTATGGTGTTTCGTTGGGTTATGGAAATTTATCGAAAAGCTTTTTCAACCTGAATGTGTTTCATGCAAAAGATGATTCTACTTCAATAATAAGCGATTCAACGTTGGTAGCTCCAAACGAAAATTTGGTTGGGTCGGTTGATTTTGGCATACGAATGGGTAATGCGGTAACATTGAACGGAGAACTAGCCATGTCTGCTTTTTCGAGTGATATAGGAGCTGAAGAATTGGATGAAATTTCGGTTCCGGATTATTTATTTACACCAAATTACTCATCGAGTGTTGATGTAGCGGCTAAAATGAATATGCTTATTCGCCCTTCGAAATATTGGTCAGTTAATTTATCTTCGCGTTGGATTGGACCTGGATACAGGACCTTAGGTTATGTATTATTACCAAATGATTTGATGGAATTTAATATAGCTCCAAATATTAGGTTGCTGAAAAATAAATTAAATATAAGATCGAAAGTAGGTATAAGATACAATAATCTACAAGATCAAAAACTATCAACAACCAGTCGCTTTACAGGTTTCTTTGCAGTAAACTATCAGGTAAATAAAACGTTTGGTTTTGATGTGAATTATAATAAAAATCAGATTGAATCGGGACATAAATATGATACGTTGCGATTATCTAATGTGTTTAATTCATTGTCTGTTACACCACGATTCTTTTTTCAGGCCTTTGGAGGTTCCAATAGTTTGATTTTAACTTATTCATATCAGGATGTTTCAGATAAAAATGTTTATACATCTCAGGTTACTTCAAATAATACAAATTCTTTGTACCTGGTACACTCATTGTCTTATGCAAGCTCTCTTGCATTTTCAACAACTGCCTTATACAATAACACCGAGTTGCCAAATCTTACTTCGAAAATTTATCATGTTAGCGAAACAATAAGTAAGGCTTTTTTTGATAATAAGTTAAGTGCATCAGCAAGTGCAGGAGCTAATTTTATAAAAGTCACAGATAGTAATAATCAATTTGTATTCAGAATTAACGCTACTTATAATTTAAATAAATTAGGTAGTCTGAGTTTTAATATTTCAAATAATCATTACAACAGCAATGGAGTATTGGCACAGAATTATAATGAAATATATGGAAGTCTTCAGTATAATATTAATTTTTAAGAAATGTAAAAATCAATAATATGAGCACAGAAATTAACCGTTCCGATAAATTGAAAAGAAATAGATGCTTGATTGCAGTTTTTATCATCTTATTCATATCAAATAATCTGGAATTAAAAGCACAGCAACGTATAAATAATCCACGTGCTGCAGAAATCAATATCATAGCACGAGCCGATGCCGACTCCATTGTTTTGCGATGGGCACCATCAAAAGCAGGCGGTTGGGTAATTGCCAATCAAATTGGTTATATCATCGAAAGGGTAAAATTAAATCCGGAAGAACCAATTCAACGATCGGATTATAAGAAATTAAGCGATAGTATTATTAAGCCATTTAGTTTAGAAAAGTGGAAAGAACTTACTGATAAAGATAATATGTTTTCTGCTATTGCGGCACAAGCATTGTATGGAAAACTGTTTAATCCGCAGCCTTTGAATACCCAAGATATGAACGTGTTAAAAAATGCTGCTGATGAATTATCGAACAGATATTCCTTTTCATTATTTGCTGCCGATAACGATGCTTTTACTGCAAAAGCATTGGGTTTAAGGTTTGTTGATAAGGATGTTGAGAAAGATGCAAAGTATGCTTATCGTATTTCTCTTGCTGAGAAAACTGATCAGTATACATTCGATACAGCCTACCTGGTGGTAGATATGGGTTCGTATCAAAAACCTTTTAAACCTGCAGGTTTTAGATTTGAAAGTGGAGATGGAAGCATTCAATTATTTTGGGAAGATAAAGCTGAACTAGCTTATTCCGGTTATTATGTTTACAGGTCGGATGATGATGGTGAAAGCTACCGTAAAATGAATGATATGCCTATTGTAAACATCACACCAACTAATGCAAATGCATTGTTACAACCAAGTTTTACCGATACTGCAACACGTAATTATAAAAAATATTATTACCAGGTTCGCGGAGTTACTCCTTTTGCAGAACTCAGTGATCCGGCACAAGTAATAGCATTCTCCAGGGATTTGGAAGCACCAAAGGCGCCTGAAGTAAATAAACCAGAACAAATAAATGCTCAGGAAATTGAACTAAGTTGGGAAATGGACGAGATTCCTGATGATTTGCAAGGATTTATCGTATCGCGAAGTAACAATTCAATAAAAAACTATCGTTTGTTAACCATCGATCCTTTACCAAAAACTACCTTTCGTTTTATTGATGATATGGGAGGAGAATATGAAGCATATTATACCGTAGCAGCTGTTGATACTGCAGGGAATATGGCCTTTTCATTACCTGTAATGGCAATCAGAATCGATTCCGTTCCACCAGAGACTCCAACAGGATTAACAGGTAAAATCAGTACATCAGGAATTGTAACCTTAAGCTGGAATAAAGGAAAGGAGAAAAACTTAAAAGGTTATCGTGTATTGCAGGCAAATGATTCAACACACGAATTTGTTCAACGTACAGGTGAAGTATATCCCGATACTGTATTTGTGGATAAAATAAGTTTACAAACACTTACTAAAAATGTTTATTATCGCGTAGCAGCAGTAAATAATAGGTATCAACATTCTAAAATGTCAGCCATTTTGGAATTAGAACGTCCGGATGTTGTACCTCCGGAACAGGCCGTTTTTAATGATGTGTTTGTTACAGATACCAATGTTCTGCTTAAATGGTATCCAAGCACCAGTAATGATGTTAAAATGCAGATTTTATTTAGAAAACTGAAAGAAGAAGATAACTGGCAAGCAGTTGATACTTTTGATATTCAGACCGCTTCATTTACAGATAATGATGTTGAAATTAAAATGAATTACGAATATACAATTGTTACTATTGATGAGTCAGTATTGAAATCTGAACCTGCACTTCCGGTTATGGCACGTCCTTATGATACCGGAAAAAGAAAACCGGTGGAAAATTTATTGGCTGAGTATAATGATGAAGATAAAACCGTAAGCTTAAGTTGGACCTATATTCCAAACCCTAAGGAGCGATCGTGGTATGTGATTTATAAATCAAAAAATGGAGGAGATTATAAAGAATATAAATCATTGAAGAGTTCAGTATTTGAGTTTTTAGATGCAAATGTAAATCAAGGTAAAACCGAATATGGTGTTGTTGTAATGACATCGCACGGGGGAGAGTCGGAAATGATGACAACATCCATAACCATTGAATAAAAAAAACCGGCTCTTTTCAGTTTGAGCCGGTTTTTAATTTTTGAATTCTATTTCGAATACTGGTCAATCACATCGCTTATACTCCGCTGGCAAACTTTACAGAAAGTGGTGTGGCGTGTAAACATGATGCAATCCAGTTGTGAGCGGTATAATCCGTATTGGTTGTAACCGGCACCTTCAAAAGCACCCACTACATCTTTATATTCTTCCTGGGCAAAATACCCATCCTGCTTCTGATGTACATCCATAAAGAAATCTTCCATTACCGATTCTTCAACGTTTTGGGCTCTCATTTCGGTACGTTTCTTTTGTACTTCGTAGCTAAACTCATCAAATGCTTCTTTGTTCCAGGGGGTTGGTATGGGCGTATCATCATCAACCAAATCTTTCCACTTTAAATTGTCTTTGTCTAAAAGTGCAGTAATATTGGTTTCCCAGGGTTCTTTTTCAATAGATGGCGCTTCATATGAAACAGCCGAAGAATAATACTCATCAGCTAAAGCCGCTAAATGGTGTCCCATTTCATGTATCATTAAATAATCAGCAAATTTGTTATCTGCAGCTAAAGTTGTATACAGTTTATAAATTCCTCCACCCCCATAGGTTCTTTCATTTATAAGTATAGAAGTAAATTCGTAAGGAGCTGCTGATGAGACATCGCGAATGGTTTTATTATCATAGCTTAAAACATAGCGTTCAGAATCGAAACTGCTATAATGGGCTGATAGTGCTGTGCGTTTAAAGACTCCCGGATGCGGACGCGAAATACCTGATACCTGCGAAGGTGTTTTTACAGCCCATACATTAATATCATCTTTTCTTGATTTGTATGGCTCTGTGTTTAATAATGAATTGGTAAGTCGTCTGGCATCTGCAATAAACTTATCCATTTCTTCTTTGGTATAACCGTCGCCTAAAAGCACCAAATCAAGTTTTTCGTTTGGATTACCACTTTCGTGGATCGCAACAACTTCTTCGGTATGTTTTATATCGGCTGGGTTTACCTGGCGGGAATCCGGGTTGATATCGGTTGACCAGATCATTTGAAACTCATAGTTTGCATCTCTTTTTTTCAGCATAACAGTAACAGGTTTTAAAGGCCAGGGAAAACGTATTGATTCGTGGAAAGTTCCCCAAACTTCTTTCGCTTCGGGTATGGTTTGCCATTCGCCAAATATACTGGCAAAACCTCGTGAATATAAAAGTTGGTTGGTCTCTTTATCAATGATTTCGAAAAAGTAGGGGCCTAGTTCCAGTTCATCAATTAATACTTTTTTACTTCCATACCATTGGCCGTCAGATAATATTTTATCTATAGCAAAATGTTCGGTTTCTGAATTTCCGGTATGGAAATAATCCAATCGCATGGTTTTGTTTTTAAAAAATGTCTCGAAATCAACACTTCCTTTATTGATCACATTGATTTCCGAGATTTTTTGATCTTCATCTTTTTTTTGTTCTTTTTGCTCAGGAGCACAGGCCAAAAAAATAGTAGTACTTAAAATCAGCAGTAAAAATTTTTTCATGATGTTTATTTTAAGGTTCATAGTTTAAATATAATCTGTTTAACCGCAAACCTGACTGCCTTCATGCAGGGAAAGCAAAGATTTAGAAAAGTTTGTTTGCGATCCTATATAATTCAATGCTTGTTAAGCGAACTTATTTGGTTTAATACTCTAATTAATAAATATATTTCGCAAAAAACTTAATAATGACTCAAAAATACAAAAAATCAGGATATCTGAGTTTGTTTGATGAATAAGACACCTATAAAAAATTTTCAGCACCTTTAATTCACTTTAAAAACACATAAATATAACTTGATGTAGTAGGTTGTATAATGTTACATATTTAATAATGCAATGAATAATAAATACTTAATAATTTTATGATGTATTATTGATGTGGTGTTGATGTATTATTGAAGTAATAATTTAATTGACTTAATACATTTTTATGGCTAAAATTGTGGTAACATAAATTTAATATAAATATAACATGATTTTAGAAATCGTTAAACGGGTTCTGCGATTTTTTTAAATCAATATGAACAAATATATTTTTAGAACCCACCCTAAATTAAAAAATATACTATGAAAACTAAAAAATTTAGAATTTTAGCACAAATGTTTTTTTTGGGAGCTTTAGTTTCTCTATTTACATTTTCGGGTTGTGACGACGAAGAAGAAGAAGTAGTAGAAGATCCAATAGCCAGCTTTCAGTATGAAATTAGCGAGGAGAACCCTTTAGAGGTAACATTTACGAATTACTCGCAAAATGCAACTACTTATGCATGGGATTTTGGTGATGGTGAATCATCTACCGAAGAAAGTCCTATACACGAGTATGCCGAATCCGGTACTTATACCGTAAAACTAACCGTAACAAATACTGCCGGAGCAGTTCATGATGTTAGTAAGGACATCACACTTTCTGAAAATGCCGAACTCCTTTTAACCGGTGAAACGTCCAAAGATTGGAGGCTAATACGTGAAGGTACTGCTATGGGAATTGGGGCCAGTTCTGATAATTATACCGAATGGTGGTCTTTGGAGAATGATGGCAACCGACCATGCGTTTTCAAGCAAACCTGGACATTTAACGCTGATGGCACGATGGATTTTGATGATGGCGGTATGATGTGGGGAGAAGGCCATGTATTTGCAGGAACAGATTTTAATGAAACTTGCTTTGAAGCAACTGCAGAAAATATGGTTAACACTGATGGTGTTGATGTAAGTGCATGGCTCAGCGGAACGCATGATTTTACTTATGATCCTTCTGCCGGTACACTGACATTGAACGGAACAGGTGCATGGTTGGGATTAATAAAAGTTACACCTGATGGTGATGTTGCTGTTCCTCAGGAATCAGTAACATACGATGTAACCATTACTGAAGAAGATCTATACGATTTGATGATCGTTTCAATAACTGGAGATGGTTATTACTGGCGATTCAATTATGTAAGCTATCACGATTGGACTAATGAGCCTGCTGTTGTTGAAGAAGCTGAAGAATATGGAGAAGACTTGGAAGACTTTACACCAGATGAAATGTATAATACTTTTGCTGATCCTGATGATTTTGTAATGCTTGATACAGCTGCAGTATATCCCGGAACAGCTAGTGCTGCCAACGGTGGTATGTCTTTCACCATAGGAGTTGATGATCCTGACGGAGGAGCTGATCCTGTTGGGCAATATGATCGTGAAGGAACCTATCAAGAACTGCAATTTCAGCAGGAATATGATATCCAATTTGATAATTTTACGACTGTATCAGTTGATCTGTATGTTCCAAGCTCAAATGATTTCACCGGAGATTTGACAAAAGACCTGAGTATTATTATTGGCGAAGCAAGCCAAACTGATGGTTGGTGGAATGGCCATATTCAATATGATATCACTACGGATGATGTTGTAGTTGATGAATGGCAAACATGGACCTTTGATCTTGACTCGCCTACAAGTGGTCCTGGTGAATATACTCCTTTTGAAAGAACAGACTTAGACTTCATTGCCATATCTATTGGCGGCGGAGGTCATGAAGCAACAGGAACTTTCTATATAAGAAACTTTGAATTTAAATAATTAGTTTCCTAAACGGTGGCCGGTTTTTCCGGCCACTTTTTTTATACCTTAAAAGTTCAGAGACGACTACATACTAGTTGAGCCTGATAAATTTTTTAATCTTTCACTATCTTCTCGTATTGTTGAGTACTTAATTTCTTGCAATCATAACTGGTAATTACTTTCCTATCTTCTTTGCTCCCTATTCCAATTCATTATTATGCACCCTGGTATTTAAACAATGTTCATAAGTTTATTAACGATCAATTAATTCTAAGATTTTTTGTTGTTCAAATAATTTCATAGCATCTTTGATTTAAGTGTTTAAATCGATATAAAAATGATTAAAAATTAAGCATCTAAGATGAAATTGTTTATCATTTTTTTTATTTTAGTCATGATTTAATCAAAAACTTTATAGCTATGGAATACAATATGCAACTTTTAGTCGTAATGATCATCTATATTACACTATTAATTATGTGGGGTGTTTACCAGGGGCGTAAAGTAAAGACCAGTTCAGATTTCGCTATTGCCGGACGTAAATTACCAGGTTGGGTAGCTGCGTTATCCGAACGTGCTACCGGCGAATCATCATGGGCTTTGCTTGGTTTGCCAGGAGCAGCCTATGCTGTTGGTTTGCTTGAGGTTTGGACTGCTATAGGCTGTGTTTTAGGTATCATATTGGCCTGGTGGGCTTTGGCCTGGCGTTTACGTGATGAGGCTGAAAAGTATGAAATAGAAACTTTTACCGATTATATTGCCAAACGTCATGGTGAAGTTGGTAAATGGATTCGTATAGCCGGAAGCTTTACCATTGTCTTTTTCTTTTTCTTTTATGTTGGCGCTCAGTTTCTGGGCGGGGGAAAAACACTTGAATCATTATTTGGTTTAGATACTGTTTATGGTATGGCAATTGTTGTTGTATTAGTGGTACCATACACTATTTATGGAGGATTTCGGAGTGTAACCTATACTGATGTAATGCAGGCTATTATTATGATTGTTGCCCTGGTAGTTGCTCCCATTGCAGGTATCTTTTACCTTTCTAATCAACCAGAAGGCACCGTATATGCACATAGCATCTCTGATGCACTGGCGCAGGTTGGTAAATCCCATTCGACCATGATGGGTGGCACTGTTTTGAAAGAGGGTACACCTCTTTATAATTTCTTAAGTGGTATTTTTCCAAATGCACCCGAACTTATGAAAGGCCTGGGTGCAGGAATGATTATTGTTGGTGCTTTTTCATGGTTTTTTGGTTATTTGGGAGGTTTGCCCCAGTTGAGTATGCGATTTATGGCTATTACCGATGCGCGCCAGGCAAAAAAGGCAAGAAACATAGGAATCGTATGGACAATCATAGCATATATCGGCGCATTGATGATTGGTTGGTTAGGTATCGCATTATTTGGTCCTAATACCCTTGCAGACCAGGAAACAGTTTTACCGGAAGTATTAACTACCGTTTTTCCTCCTATTATTGCCGGAATATTGATTACCGGGGTGCTGGCTGCCATTATCTCAACAGCTAATTCTTTACTGATACTATCTGCTACTGAACTTTCTGAAAATATTATTAAACCAGCCAGAGGAAAAGGGCTAGACACAAAAAAATCATTATTACAATCTCGTATTGTAACGGCTTTACTATCATTGATTGCATTACTTTTGGCTTATTTTTCTCCAAGTGACCTGATTTATACTATCGTAGGTTATGTATGGGCAGGAATTGGATGTACATTCTCTGTTGTAATATTGCTTACACTATTTTGGAAAAAATATCATGGAAGAGCTGTACTTGTTACCATTATTACCGGACTTGTGTTTACCATCATTTGGGTGCAAACCGGGATGGATAAAATAATTACCGCACGTTTTCTTACTTTTGTAGTAGCATTGATTGTTGCTGTATTGGGAACCTATTTCATTCCTCCCAAAAAAGTTTAATCAATAATTAAAAATATTTAAAAATCCGGTGAAATTTCATCGGGTTTTTTTGTTATATTAATATGAAATATTATATAAAATATGTTGCACATTGTAAAACATTGTTGTATATTTGAAAAAAACCCTTAATTATGACCTATTTTTTAGATGTAAAAGAGAAATCTGATTTAAAATCAAAGTATCGAAAACTATCACTTGCTTTTCATCCTGATAGAGGAGGGCAAGTGGAAAAGATGCAGGCTATTAACGAAGAGTATAATATGCTAAAAAATACTTTCGGTGTTTTTCCGAAGAATCTTAAAAATGTAGAAGTTGGCAATTTTGTTTATGTAAATAAGTCTCTTTGTATTGTTTTTAAGGTTGAAAAAAGGCTTTTTTATGCCAAGTCTTTTACTACAGGGAGAATTAGCATGTTTGCAAAAGATACTGGTTATGGGTTGTTTAATTTTAAAATTAGAGCACATGTCAACTGTTTATGATAATTTAAGTCAACATAAAGTACATACGGGTTTTAGACTTACTAAAACTAATTATAAATTGTTAGAAGAACTCGAAAAAGATTTGGGAATCAATAAAACAAGTGTAATAAATATGATTCTTTCGTTAATTAAGAAAGATAAAACAGTACTTATCAATCTTTTAAAATCAGCAATAAAAAAGTGAATAAGCTATTATTATTTTTTACATAACGTCTTTTTGGTTTAAGCTATTTTTTTAAAAAAAAACTTTCTATTTTTGTAAATATTTTTCATTTTTTGCGTATAAAAAATTACGTATAAATTTTACACTATGAATTCATTAAAAATAGAAGGTACTACATTTACTCCTGAAATCACTTTTGATATTGATAATAATACGTTGAGTTTTCTAAAAGTATCTAAACCGGCTAATGCTTATGAGTTTTATCAACCAGTGTTTGAATTCATAGATCATTTTGAAAAAGAAAAAGTAAAGTCGAAGGTTGTAAAAGAGCTGGTTATAGATTTTAGATTTGATTATTTTAATACATCTACAGCAAAAATTCTTTATGAATTACTTGAAAAGATTAAGCGAATAAAAGCCCAGGGTGTTGATATCATCATCAACTGGTTTTATCATAAAGAAGATGATGATTTGTTGGAAGAAGGACAAATGATGGCTGAAGCAGTGGAACTTGATTTTAAGTTTATCACTTTAGAATAGAACACTTAGAGAAGCAATTTATAAATCACTAATAAAAAAAGCCCTTGAAAATGAAGGGCTTTAGTGTTTTAAGGGCGGTCTGGACGAGACTCGAACTCGCGACCCCATGCGTGACAGGCATGTATTCTAACCAACTGAACTACCAGACCATATAATTAATAAGAACTTTAAGGCTTTCTTTCGTGTGCCTTTTGTTTAATTGCGTTGCAAAAATAGCGTATATTTTTTATCAACCAAAAGTTTTAACAAAAATTTTTTAAAAAAATATAAATCTTTTTCATTCATTTTCGTAAGCCTCAAAAATACTGAAATTTACGCCTCCGTATTTTCTTTGTTCTTTAAATCCTTTTTGTCTCGAAAAGGTTGTCTTATCTCCGTGTTCAACAATTAACCAGCCATTTTTTTTAAGCATATGATGTTCAAATATAAAAGCAGGGATTAGTTCTAACTCTTTCAAATCATAAGGAGGATCAGCAAAAATTATATCGAATTGATCGTTGCATGACTTGATGTATCTGAAAACATCTGTTTTTATAGTTTTTATCTGGGTAAACCCAAAATCATCAATCGTTTTTTTGATAAAGGCTTGATGTTTGAAATTCTTTTCGATAGAAATTACGCGACTTCCTCTTGAAGCAAATTCGTAGGAAATACTTCCAGTACCTGAAAAAATATCTAAAACGGTTAATTCAGAAAAATCAAAATGATTATTTAAAATATTAAACAGATTTTCTTTGGCAAAGTCGGTTGTAGGCCTTGCTTTAAAATTTTTGGGAGGATTTATGATCCTTCCTTTATATGTGCCGCTTACGATTCGCAATGGATTAAATTAAATAAATTAATGAATGTATGATGTGGTATTTTGTTAAAAGTATAACTATATGTAAAATCATCGGGGCGATGGTCAAACTTAAGGATATTGATAAATTTGTTGAGTGTTTTATACTGTTCTGAATTTTTTTGTATCATCCCGCTTAATATGATTTGGATGTTTTGTGTGTCCAGCTTATTTTGTTCTAAAGCATATAGTATAAAATAAGCCATTTCTGTTGCAGTGGTTATATTAAAATTGTTATAGATATGGATTTGTCCGTTATGGGTAACTGCAAACTCAAAAAATTCTTTTTGAATATTCACAAACCCAATTGTTTGTTCAGAATGGTGTTCTTGAATTATATGATTAATAAATGGTATTTGTTGATTATAAAATTCTATGCCAGAAAACTTTTTAATAAAAAGATTTGCAATAAGATTTGGAACAATATAAGCACTTACAATTTCATTGAATTTTAAAGGTTTATAGTGAATCTCATCCAATTCATCAAGATTATGTGTAAGCTCTAGTAATGGTTTTAATTTTGATTGATCAAATAATTGATCGGGAATAAGGACATTTTTTCTGGTTTGCCAGATTAATTTTACCTTTTTAAATTTTTGGTTAAGTAGCTTATGGTTATCTAAATAACTTTCTAATTCTGTTAAATAGTCATCAAAATGCTGTTTGGGATTAAAATTGTAATGCTCGAGTACAATGAATTTGTTTCTAACAGGATCGAGTACACAAAAAGAAAGTCCATTCAGGCCAGCCTGAATGGACAAATGATATGATTGTGATAAATTTATATCTAATGTTTCATCAACAAAAGCAAAGTTTTGCATAAATTAGGTTTCTTATTCCCAGTTACCGGTATTATTGTTTGGCTCATTAATATCACCAACTTTTACGCCAGGGAAATTATTGGCATTTTTCATTCTTTCGTTTAGGTTAATGATTAACTGCTCGTCTAATCCATGTAACAATACTTTATTATGAACTTTTGCTTCAAAAACATTAACTTTTGTTTCTGACACAGTAACTTTTGCCGCAGCTAGTTCAATTGAATCTCCATCGGTATAAGGAACTTTCCAAATATTTTTTGCTGAGTAATTTTCAGCAAACAAGGTATCTTTAATTGCAATCCTTATGGTATCCCTTTTAATTAATCCTTCTTTTACAGCAATTGCCTCTGTCCATCCTTGTTCTAGAAGTTCGTCGGATAAACTACCTTCGGCTTTTACTACTTTCATCGAATCGGTTTCAATAAAGTTAATTAATGTATCAAAACTACCGGTAAAACGTCCGTATTCGTCTTTATATGCAAGTTGGGCTGTACGGATATCTTTCATCCTCTGGATGGTTGCTGCATATCTTTTATCTTTTTCTTTGTTAAAGCGAATAGGCGTTTGAATACTTTCCCAAATTAAATATGCTAAAACAATAATAGCGATTGCTAATACGATTTGAATTACTTTTTTCATTTTGATCGGTTTTATTTTATATGTTTGTCTGCAAATTTAAAAGAAAAAATTAAAAATTAAATTTTAAATCCAATATTATTTTTTCAAAATGTTAAAGGATCATATTAAAAATAAAATTTTTGGAGAACTGAATTTAAAACCCACTAGCGGACAAGCTGATTTAATTGACAAACTAGCTTCTTTTATTTTGGCTGATGATCCAAATTTAATTTTTCTTTTAAAAGGTTTTGCAGGAACCGGAAAAACAACTATAATAAGTGCACTGGTAAAGGCTTTTCGGAGTTTGAAAATTAAATCGGTTTTATTGGCACCCACCGGAAGGGCGGCTAAAGTTTTATCATCATATGCAAAAAAAAATGCATATACCATTCATAAGAAAATATATCGTCAGAAATCAGCAAAAGATGGATTTGGTGTATTTGCATTAGATACCAATCTTCATTCACAAACATTTTTCATTGTAGACGAAGCTTCCATGATTTCAAATTCTTCTGCCGATATTTCAATTTTTGGTTCGGGCAGGCTGCTCGATGATTTAATCCACTATGTATATAATCAAAAAAATTGTAAACTGATACTTATTGGCGATACTGCCCAACTACCTCCCGTTGGTATTGACATTAGCCCTGCATTGGATCAAAAACAGTTAGCATCTTTTCATTTGAATGTTATTGAGCATCAATTATCGGAGGTTGTGCGCCAGGTAGAAGATTCGGGTGTGCTTTTAAATGCTACCAAAATCCGTAATTTAATGCTAAATGAAAATTATCAATTTCCAAAATTAGAATTAAATCATACAGATGATATTCAGCGAATTACAGGAACTGAGCTGATAGAAATAATTACGGATTCTTACGATAAATATGGGATTGAAGATACCATCATTATTACCCGGTCCAATAAAAGAGCAAATCAATTTAATAAAGGTATTCGAAACCAGATACTATGGTATGAAGAGGAGATTGCTGTGGGTGATTTGTTGATGGTGGTAAAGAATAATTATTTTTGGATGGAGGACAATGATAAAATTGATTTTATTGCTAATGGAGATATTGGCGAAATTGTTCAGATTAAGAAATATCAGGAACGTTATGGTTTCCGTTTTGCTGATATTGTTTTACGGTTGATCGATTTCGGTGATTTAGAGATTGAGTGTAAAATTATACTAGATACACTGGACATAAACTCAGCAGCATTATCATCCGAGGATAATAAAAAATTATTTTATAGTGTTTTAGAAGATTATCAAGATTTAAAAACTAAAAAGCAGCAATACCAGGCAGTAAAAGAAGATGAATTTTTTAATGCCTTACAGGTAAAGTTTTCGTATGCCATAACTTGTCATAAAGCCCAGGGCGGTCAATGGAAAAGTGTTTTTATCGACCATGGTTATTTGCACGAAGAAATGTTAAATAAGGAATATCTCAGGTGGCTTTATACAGCTTTTACCCGCCCGGTAGAAAAATTATACCTGGTTAATTTCCATAAACAATTTTTTTACGATGATGATTTATAATCCTCTGTTTATGGTTGATTTTTCTGGGCATGAGTCAGACTCTATTTGAATGGTTATATGGTCGATACCAAAATCTTTTTCTAAAATTTTTTCTAATTCGATTCTAACCTGGTCGGCTTGTTCAATGTTTAAATTATTGATTAATTCGGCATGACATTGGAAATGAATAATATTATCGCTTAATCTCCATGAATGGATATGGTGTACATTTTTTATTTCGGGATGATTTTCCAACTGCTTTTTTACTTCAGGGATATCCAGGTTTCCGGGACTTGCCTGCATCAATATTTCTGTTGTTTCTTTAATAATACCCCAGGTTCCGCGTATTATTATGATACCAATAATAACAGTTAGTAAAGGGTCTATCCAGGTTATGTTGTAAAAATAAATTAAAACTGAACCAATTATTACACCCACGGACGATAACGTATCGCCTAAAAGGTGTAAATAGGCTGCTTTAACATTTAAATTATGCGATGAGTCTTTGTGTAGTAAAAGCACTGAAATTAAGTTACCGGCCAAGCCAATGGTAGCTACTATAAACATTAATTTTGTACCAATGGGCTCAGGATTTAGGAAACGTTTGTAGGCTTCGTAAAATAAATATAACGAAATAACTACTAAGACAACAGCATTAAAAAGTGCTACCAGAATTTCGATTCTTTTATAGCCAAATGTTTTTTTTAGGTTAGATTTTTTATTGCCGGCCAACATGGCAATATAGCTTATAATGATAGCCAGCGTATCGCTTAAATTATGCACGGCATCTGAAATTAGAGCCAGGCTGTTGGATAAAACACCTCCAATAAATTCGGCAAGTGTAATGCCGGCATTTAATAAAATACTTATAAAAAGGTTTCTTTTACTGGGCCCTTTATGGTGATGACTTTCTGCCATGTATTATAAACAGATTATAAACTTGAAAGTTTAAAAATTTTGTAATTTAAACTCAGAACCTGCCTATTCGGCAGGTAAGCTCAAAAATCTAAATTACTCTCCAATAATTTTAATTAAAATTCGTTTCCTTCTTTTTCCATCAAATTCGCCATAAAAGATTTGTTCCCATGGTCCAAAATCCAGTTTTCCTTCAGTGATAGCTACTACCACTTCGCGTCCCATAATAGTTCGTTTCAGATGGGCGTCTGCATTGTCTTCGGCATAATTGTGCTTGTACTGATCGTATGGTTTTTCCGGAGCTAATTTTTCAAGCCACTTTTCAAAATCTTCGTGCAAACCACTTTCATCATCATTAATAAAAACCGAGCTGGTAATGTGCATCGAATTTACAAGTACCAATCCTTCTTTTACTCCACTTTTTTTAAGTGCTTGTTCAACTACAGGAGTGATGTTGATTAGTTCTCTTCTTCTGTTGGTGTTAAACCATACTTCTTCTCTGTACGATTTCATAATATGTATTTTTTCAGGGTTTCCAAATTTCAAGTTTCAAATTTCAAATTTCAAATCATTAATTATTAATTCCCAACTCCTTGATAATTTGATCTATTTTCTCATCCAGTTGTTTGTTTACTTTTTCAAAATCTTCTTTTCCTTCTAATTTTTCGTTTACACTGAAATAGAATTTAATTTTCGGTTCGGTGCCCGATGGCCTGATGGATATTTTAGAGCCGTCTTTTAAAATAAATTGTAAAACATTTGATTTGGGGAATGTAATTTCGTAACGCAAATGGCTTATCTGGTCAAATGTTTTTTGTTTCAAAAAATCATGAATGAGCATTACATTCGACTTGTTAACAGTTTGTGGTGGATTATTTCGGAAATTATCCATCATTTTTTTTATCTCTTCTTCGCCAGCTTTTCCTTTTTTTACGATTGATATCAATTTTTCTTTATAAAAACCGAATTCAACATAAATATCAATTAATTGTTCGTAAAGTGTTTTTCCTTTATTTTTTACAAATGCAGCTGTTTCGCATAACAGCGCGCATGATATAATCGCATCTTTGTCTCGCACAAACTCACCGGCCAGATATCCATAGCTTTCTTCGCCACCGCCAATAAACAATTTTTTTCTTTCATTTTGTTTTATGATATTGGCAATATATTTAAAGCCGGTTAATACATCGTAGTTTTGAACACCAAATTTTTCAGCTATTTCTGCCAGTATTTCTGAAGTAACAATGGTTTTGACAATATATTCCCTGCCTTTTAGTTTACCTTTTTCTTCCCATTGGGTAATCAGATAGTGAATGAGTAAAGCAGCGGCCTGGTTTCCATTTAGTAGAACAAAATCGCCTTCTAAATTTTTTACGGCAATACCCACTCTGTCTCCATCAGGGTCAGTTCCCATAACAATATCAGCATCAATTTCTTTTGCTTTTATTAATGCCAGGTCAAGTGCTGCTGGTTCTTCAGGGTTTGGAGATTGTACAGTAGGGAAATTGCCATCTGCAATATTCTGTTCTTCAACAGTTGAAATATTTTCAAAACCGAAAGCTCTCAGTGCTTTAGGAACCAGGTCAACCGCTGTGCCATGAATTGGAGTAAATACAATCTTCAGGTCTTTTTGCTTTTTGATTACATCAGAGTTTAGGGATAACTTTTTAATTTGTTTGATGTATTCATGATCCATTTTTTCTCCAATTTCTTCTACCTTGGTTAAATCATGGTCGAACCGAATTTCGTCGATCGTTTTAATTTTTTGTACTTCGGCGATAATATTTTTATCATGCGGGCTGATAATCTGGGCTCCATCTTCCCAGTAAACTTTATAACCATTATATTCTTTTGGATTATGTGATGCAGTAATTACAATTCCGCTCTGGCATCCCAGGTTACGAATAGCAAATGATAATTCGGGGACAGGCCTAAGTTTATCGAATAAGTAAACTTTTATCCCGTTTGCAGAAAATACGCTGGCCGTTTTTTCTGCAAAAAGGCGGCTGTTATTTCTTGAGTCATAAGCAATAGCAACTTTAATTTCTTTTTTACCTGCAAATTGTTGTTTAAGATAGTTGCTTAAGCCCTGCGTAGCCATACCAATGGTATAAATATTAACCCTATTGGTTCCAATACCCATTATTCCTCTTAATCCACCGGTTCCAAATTCCAGGTCTTTATAAAACGATTCAATCAATTCATTCTCATCGTTTTTAATCATATAACTGATTTGGTCTTTCGATTCTTGATCGATAATAGTGGAATTAAGCCATTGTTGGGCTTTTTTGTTTATTTGTTGCTTTAAATCTTTGTTTATCATAGGTTTTATTATTTTTTTAAATTGCACAACAAAATTAAAAAAAATGACTCATTGAGAATATTTCTTTGGTTATATTTCTCTAAAGAAATCATCAAGGCTATCCTGCCAGTGAGGTATATTTATATTGTATACCGATTTTATTTTGTTTTTGTTCAAAACGCTGTAAAAAGGCCTGTTGGCCGGTGTAGGATAATCTTTAGATTCAATTGGATTAATTGTGCATTTTGAATAGGATTTTATAGCAATTGCTCTTGCAAAATCATACCAGCTACAAACTCCTTCGTTAGAGTAATGGTATATCCCCGGTTTAATGTTATTTTTAGTTACCGATTGTTCAATGATTTTAAAAATGGCAAGGGCCAAATCCCTTGCATAGGTTGGTGTACCAACCTGATCGAAAACGACGTTTAACGCTTCACGTTCGGAGGATAATTTATGTATGGTTTTAGCAAAGTTTTTCCCAAACGATGAATATAACCAGGAGGTTCGAATAACAATTGATTCAGGATATTTCAAAGCAATTTTTTCTCCCTCAAGTTTTGAATTTCCATAAACTGAATTGGGACTTTCCTTCATTTCCTCAGTATAAGGAATATAAGATTTACCATCAAAAACATAATCCGTAGAAATGTGTATAAATTTTGTATGAAAAGGTTTTATGGCATTAATTAAATGTTCAACACTTTGTGTATTGATTTCGTAAGCTTTATCCGTTTCTTTTTCCGCTAAATCTACATTAGTATAAGCAGCACAATTTATTACATAATCGATTTGATTATCCTGAAAGAACTTTTTTAAGAATAAGCTATTTGATATATCAAGCGTATCAATATCAGTAAAAATAAAATTTGCTTGTTTATTTCCAAATTGAGTGTATCTTTTATTAATCTCTTTAATTTCGCTGCCCAGTTGTCCGTTAGCGCCTGTAACCAAAATATTAATCATGATAAAAAGTTTTTTTCTGCTTCTTTAAATGTTGGTAAAACTTTATCCTTAGATGAAAGGATCGATTTTTGGGGTTCAATTTTCCAGTCGATAGCCAGTTCAGGGTCATTATATTTGATTCCTCGTTCCGAATCTTTATGATACAATTCGTCTGTTTTGTAGATCACAACAGCTTTTGGGCTTAAGACAGAAAATCCATGGGCAAAACCTTTAGGTATAAAAAGTTGCGTTTTATTTTCTTCCGAAAGTTCTATTCCGAAGTATTTACCGTAAGTTGGAGAATTTTCCCTGATATCAACCGCAACATCGAAAATTTTTCCGTGAATGACCCTCACAAGTTTTGCTTGTGAATAGGGTGCTAACTGGTAATGCAAACCCCTTATGGTTCCGAACTCCGATAATGATTGATTATCTTGTACAAACTCGATTGCTCCAATTACACTTTTGAGTTTATCCTTATTATAACTTTCAAAGAAATAACCCCGAGAATCTTCAAAAATTATTGGTTTAATAATTTTTATTCCTTCAATATCTGTTTCTTTTACTTCCATTATAATTTATTCGTTAGCTATTTTTAACAAGTATTTTCCGTATTGATTGTTTTTCAATTCTTCGCCAAGTTTTATTAACTGATTTTTATTAATGAAATCTTTTTTGTAAGCAATTTCTTCCACGCAGGCAATTTTTAATCCCTGTCTTTGTTCAATCGTAGAAATGTAGTTGGATGCCTGTAAAAGGCTCTCGTGGGTTCCGGTATCGAGCCAGGCGAAACCACGGCCTAACAGTTCGACTTTTAACCTGTTTTCGTTTAAATATAAACGGTTAAGATCGGTAATTTCCAGCTCGCCACGTTTACTTGGTTTAAGGCTTTTTGCTTTTTTAATTACATCGTTTGAATAAAAATATAATCCGGTAACGGCATAATTGGATTTTGGTTTTTCGGGTTTCTCCACAATGCTAAGCACTTTTCCCGAATCATCAAACTCTACTACGCCGTAACGTTGTGGTTTATTTACATAATAGCCAAATACAGTAGCTCCGTCTTTTAACGCTGCAGCCTGCGTTAATATTTTGCTAAAACCATAACCATAAAAAATATTATCGCCTAAAATAAGGCATACATTATCATTGCCTATAAATTTTTCGCCAATAATAAACGCTTGAGCCAATCCGTCTGGTGAAGGTTGAATCTCATAGGATAAACTTATTCCTAATTGATCCCCTTTGCCTAGTAAATCTTTATATAAATGGATGTCTTTTGGTGTGGAAATAATTAAAATTTCACGTATTCCCGCTAACATTAGAACCGAAAGTGGATAATAAATCATCGGTTTATCGTAAATGGGTATTATTTGTTTCGATATACTCTTGGTTATTGGATAAAGCCTGGTTCCGGCACCACCAGCTAAAATTATTCCTTTCATAATTTTAATTCTTTTTTAAAATATTCTATGGTTTTTATTAATCCGTTATTTAATTTAGTTGTTGGCTCCCAGTTGTTTAGTAGTTTTTTTGCCAGCGAAATATCAGGTTGCCTTTGTACCGGATCATCTTCAGGAAGTGGTAAATAGGATATTTTAGATTTTGATCCGGTTAAATCGATTATATGTTCAGCCAGTTCGAGCATTGTATATTCTTTTGGGTTACCAATATTCACAGGGCCGATTGTTTGGTTATCAGTATTCATTAGTCTTATTATTGCTTCGATTAAATCGTCGACATATTGAAAACTTCGGGTTTGTTTTCCATCTCCAAAAATGGTAATATTTTCGTTTTTTAAAGCTTGTAAAATAAAGTTCGAAACTACACGCCCGTCATTCATGCTCATTTTTGGTCCGTAAGTATTAAAAATTCTGGCTATTTTTATACGTACATTATTTTGTTGATAATAATTGATAAACAGAGATTCTGCACATCTTTTCCCTTCATCGTAACAGGATCGTGGTCCAATAGGATTACAATTTCCCCAGTAATCTTCAGTTTGTGGATGAATTTCCGGGTCGCCATAAACTTCACTGGTTGAGGCCTGCAATATTTTAGCTTTAATTCGTTTAGCTAATCCCAGCATGTTTATCGAACCCATAACCGATGTTTTAATAGTTTTTATAGCATTATACTGATAATGAATGGGAGAGGCGGGGCAAGCCAAATTATAAATTTCATCTACTTCAATATAATACGGCATGGTAATATCATGCCTTACCAATTCAAAATAAGGATTATCTATAAGATGTATAATATTTCGCTTGGTGCCGGTGAAATAATTGTCTAAGCAAATTACTTCATTCCCATCATTCAATAATTTTTCACACAAATGTGATCCAATAAAACCGGCACCTCCAGTGACTAAAATTTTTTTCATAAAATTATAAACTTTTGGCAAAGACAATTATTCCACAATTTATATAATAATCATTTTGTATTAATTGAACATTTCAGGGTAAATATAATAAAAGCTGATGCAATTTACATCAGCATAATGCCTTTTTTGTTTTTTGTTTAAAAGCACGAACTTAGCAAAGAATTATTTTTTTTCAGAATTTTTTCTTTATTATTTGGCTGAGTTCATACAAATATTTTATATTTAAGCTGATTATTAGAAAGGTTAATATTTTTTCAATGAATTTGAATTTGAATAAGAAAATTTTAATTATCGATGATGATACAATATCACTTGCCATAATTAAAAAATTATTATGCTCGTCTTTTCACCTATTGATGGCAGAAAATGGAAGCCAGGCCTTAAAAATTATTGACAAAAATAATGCTCCCGATTTAATAATTGTTGATATCCATTTGCCGGGAATAAATGGTGTTGAACTGATTAAAACGCTAAAAAAAATGGAAAAGGTAAAAGCTGCCCCGATTATTGTTATTTCAGGGTTGGATGATAAGCATTATAAAAGTTCATTGAAAAACATGGGTATTGAAAATATTTTGTTAAAACCAATCGATAGGGATTCGTTTAAAAGGTTGGTGCAGAAAATTTTAGTGTAATAATTTTTTAAATTCAGGGATTAAAGTATATAATTATTTAGGTATGCTCATGATATTCTTTTATTTAATAGATTTGACCCGTATGGTAATTTTTTAGTATCTTTATTTTTAATTAATTGAATAAAAATTATACTTTTGCACTCTGTTAAACTATAAATAATGTCTAATTTATTAAAATTAATTAACACAATTTAAATGGTAGAAAAAGAAGAGAACAAAGCTGTAGAACAAAATGAAAATGTAGAGCAGCAGGAGAATGTGCAAGTTGAAGAAACTGCAAAAGAAGCGTCAAAAAAGACAGAAAAACCTGAGAAAAAAGATAAGGAATCTGTTTTAGATTTTGCTACTCCAGATGATGATTTTGATTGGGATAAAATCGATGAAGATGTAGATTCGTACGACAAATCTGAACGTAAAGAATTTGAAAAAATGTACGATCAAACATTATCAACAATTACTGAAAATGAAGTAATTGATGGTACTGTTGTTTCTATGACAAAACGTGAAGTGGTAATCAACATTGGATACAAATCTGAAGGTGTTGTTAGTTTAAACGAATTTCGTTACAATCCTGATCTAAAAGTAGGCGATAAAGTTGAAGTGTATGTTGAAAGTCAGGAAGACAAAGACGGTCAGTTATTGCTTTCACATAAAAAAGCAAGAGCTTTACGTTCTTGGGACAGAGTAAACGAAGCGCTTGAAAAAGATGAAATTATTCAGGGTTACATTAAGTGCAGAACTAAAGGAGGTATGATTGTTGATGTATTTGGAATCGAAGCATTCTTACCCGGTTCGCAAATTAATGTTAAACCTATTCGTGATTACGATGCTTTCGTTAATAAAACAATGGAGTTTAAAGTAGTAAAAATAAATCATGAATTCAGGAACGTCGTAGTTTCTCATAAAGCTCTTATTGAAGAAGAACTTGAACAGCAGAAGAAGGAAATAATTGCTAAGCTTGAAAAAGGACAGGTTCTTGAAGGAACTGTTAAAAATATAACTTCTTACGGAGTATTTATCGATCTTGGTGGTGTTGACGGATTAATCCATATTACCGATCTATCATGGGGCCGTGTAAATCATCCGGAAGAAATCGTAGAATTAGATCAGAAATTAAATGTTGTAATTCTTGATTTTGATGACGATAAAAAACGTATTGCATTAGGATTAAAACAATTAACTCCACATCCATGGGATTCACTTGATAAAGATATTAAAGTTGGCGATACTGTTAAAGGTAAAGTTGTTGTATTGGCTGATTATGGTGCTTTTGTTGAAATTCAACCCGGTGTTGAAGGACTAATTCACGTATCAGAAATGTCATGGTCGCAACACTTACGCAGTGCTCAGGAATTTTTACAGGTAGGCGATGAAATT
>CAZSIC010000017.1:0-42479 GCA_964606845.1 uncultured Bacteroidales bacterium | reverse complement strand
TGGGGCATTAGCTCAGTTGGCTAGAGCGTTTGACTGGCAGTCAAGAGGTCATCGGTTCGATTCCGATATGCTCCACCTTCGCTCACTTTAGCTCTACCTGTCGATAGACAGGTTTAGCGTAGGTGGGCTTTTTTTAACTAAATTTTTAACAGCTTTCAAGGTACTGTTAATTTTTGAGCTTCGGTGGATTACATCCACCCAATATATCGTAAACTATGTATTATGTTTATATTCTTAAATGCAACGCTGGAACACTGATAAAAAGCATTTGGATTTCTTTCTTATTTATCCATATAGTTTTCCCGCACTTCTTTAAATTCCGATCCTTCATTCCATTCAGGGAAGTAGTCGCTGTTGGCTAGTTCATATCCTATGCGGAACATTAATTTGGCATCATCCACAATACCTTCAAAGCTCCATGTTTTAGGGTCATACTCATCAGTAGGTTTATGGTAATAGTAGTTTAGCCATTCTTTTTCCATTTGAGCTGCCCATTCTTTACCAAATTCTCTGCTATCGCAATTGCCACGGGCAAACATGGCCGGTACGCCTGCCTGTGCAAAGCTAAAATGGTCGGCTCGGTAATACATTCCTGTATGCGGATTAGGATCGGGTAAAACGTATCGGTTATATTCTCCGGCAAAACGTTCAATATAATCATCCAGTTCAGATTGTCCATAACCGGTAATCATAACATCTTTATAAGGGCCATAAGGTAATAACAAATCGTTGTTAATATTTGCTACAGTTTTGCTTAAAGGGTATACCGGGTTTTCGACATAATACTTCGATCCCAGTAATCCTTGCTCTTCTGCTGTTGGCGATAAAATCATAATGGTTCTTGATGGGCGTTTTTTTAAACTGGCAAAAGCTTCTGCTATTTCCAGCATCCATGCTGTGGTTGTTCCGTTATCTACCGCTCCGTTATAAATCGAGTCTCCATTCATGGGTTCGCCAATGCCCAAGTGGTCCCAGTGCGAAGAATAAACAATAACCTCATCGGCACGGTCGGTGCCGGGTAAAATGCCAATTACATTTTTTGATGTGGCAAATTGATGACTGCTTATCATGGAAAAATTTAATCCGGCATTTAGAGAAACAGCCTTAAATTCGGGTTGTTTGGCTTGTGCTTTTAATTCGTCAAGATCGTGTCCTGAAAGATTAAAAAGCTCGTGTGCTGCATTATTTGTAATCCATCCCTCTACCTCACACATAGAAAGGTAATTATCGCCAGGCTTTAAATAGAGTTTAGGAATAATAGCTCCGTTTAAAACAACACTCCATGGATATCCTGCCGGTTCGGTTTCGTGAATAATAAGAATCCCTTTGGCTCCCTGGCGGGCAGCTTCTTCGTATTTATAAGTCCAACGCCCATAATAGGTCATTGCATTACCGTTGAAAAATTCTTTATTTTCAGTTCCAAATCCCGGGTCATTAACTAATACAATGACTGTTTTGCCTTTTACATCTATGTTTTCGTAATCATTCCAATTATATTCCGGTGCTACAATTCCATATCCTGCAAAAACGATTTCCGAATTGTTAAAATTTATTTCATCTACCAGTTGTTTCGAAAAAGCAACATAATCATCTTTATAATTAAGTTCAAGTGATGCATGCCGTAAATTAATTTTCATTTTTTCGTCGGGAATGGTTTTTACCTCAACCATCGGTACTTCCTGTATATAGCTTCCGTTTATTGCAGGTTCTAGCCCAATGCGCTTATATTCATTGATTAAAAAATCAACGGCTTTTTCTTCTCCCCTGGTAAATGGTTTTCGTCCCAAAAATTCGTCCGATGAAAATTCGGTAACGATTCGTTTCATGTCTGCTCCATTAATAGTAGATTCTGCTTTTTTATAATCGGATTGGCATGATGTAAAGATCAATAAGGCTATAATAATTAAATTTCCTAATTTTACATGCATAATATAATATTTTTAAGTTTGATTAATGATTTTTGATTTTAGAGAAATATCCTAAATTAATTAATAAAATATCAAGAATGAAATCAAAATTAATATAATTATAAATTTTTTGACAGGAGTCGGATTATCTTCCCGCTATTATTGAGTTTGCAAATTTTAAAATTCTTATTGCCCTCCAAACTCCATTAAAAAAGCTTTAATAAAATCATCAAGGTTTCCATCAAGAACATCTTGTACATTACCGGTTTCATAGTTTGTGCGTACATCTTTAATTAATTTATAAGGGTGTAACACATAATTTCTGATTTGAGAGCCCCATTCAATTTTTTTCTTTTCGCCTTCAATTTTTGCTCTTTCCTCAGTTTTTTTTCGTAATTCTATTTCGTAAAGCTGCGATTTAAGCATTCGCATGGCATTTTCTTTATTTTTTATCTGCGAACGAGTCTCCTGATTTTCGATTACAATGCCTGTGGGAGCATGCCTTAAACGTACTGCGGTTTCTACTTTATTGACATGTTGCCCACCAGCACCACTAGACCTGAAAGTTTCCCAGGTTATATCGGCCGGATTAATATTGATTTCAATATTATCATCAACAACCGGAGAGACAAAAACAGAGGCAAACGATGTATGCCTGCGGTTGTTTGAATCAAATGGCGAGAGCCTTACCAGCCGGTGAACTCCGTTTTCACTTTTTAGATAACCATATGCATATTCGCCTGAAAATTCGAGGGTTACGGTGTTGATTCCTGCTTCTTCGCCAGGTTGATAATTTACTTCTTTTACTTTATAATTGTTTCGTTCGCCCCATCGCAAATACATTCTCATCAACATTTCTGCCCAATCGTGGCTTTCGGTTCCGCCCGCACCCGGATTTATTTGTAAATAAGCACCCAGGGCATCCTCCTCGATGCGGAGCATGTTTTTAAGCTCCAGGTTTTCGATAAGCTTCAGGGTTTTTTGGTATTGAAGGTCAACTTCATTTTCTTCTATTTCGCCTTCTTGAAAAAAATCAAGTGCAAGCTGTAGCTCCTCTACCTGAGTTTCAATTTCTTGAAAAGCTTTGGTCCAGGCTTTTAACTCTGAAATATTTTTTAGTTGTTTTTCAGCTTGTTGAGGTTCGTCCCAAAAATCAGGGGCTTGCGTTTTTTCTTCTTCTTCTTCAATTCTAATGTTTTTTGCATCAATGTCAAAGATGCCTCCTCAACGCATCGGTGCGTTTTTCAATATCTTTCAGATGTTCGGTACTTATCATATTATTTGTTTTTTATTTTTAATACAGTTTTCTACAAAAGTAACAATTCTTAAATAAATCGATGGTTTAAATAACAAAAAAGGGAGCCGCAAAGCTCCCTTAAATATTTTTAATTATCAGCGATTAATAACCACCACCTTGTTCAAGTTTTTCCATTTCCTTGTCGAAAGTTTCTTTGTACTTTTCGTAGTCGTAGTCAATTTTTAAGCGCTGATCTCTTGAGAGTTTGTTGTTAAGCGCCTCTTCTAAAGCGTCAACCGACATTTCAATAGCCATATAACACTTGTATGTTCCGGCTTTGGTTTGTGTTATCTTTTCGCAAATTGTTCTTACGTTGTTAAGTTGTTGGTTAATTACTTCTCTTGAAAGGGACTCAAATCTTTCTTCAACCTCTTCAACATTGTTAAATTCTCGAGAGTTAACATAGTTGTCGGTAGTTCCTTTAATAACAGTCTCTATTTGTCCTGCTAAGGCGGCTTTACTATTGCTGGTTGCTTTTTTACGGGCAATTTCCATATCTGTACTTTCGCCGGTAGCGTTTGCCCTAAAATTATTTTTATCGCTCCTGTAATCAGGGCCTGAGCAGTATACCTCAACTAAAGTCTCACCTTTAACGTCGGTAACTTCTTTTTTAGATTTACAGCTGGTAAAAGTGCTGCCAAGTACTACTGCACCTGCCAATAATAAGCCTAATGGTTTGTAAATTCTCTTTTTCATAACATTTAATTTTAAAATTAATAATTGCAATTTCTGTTTTATAATTTAATTTTTCTTATTTCGGGTATTATTTCATTTCTTATTTTTTCTTTGGCTTTTTTAATTGCATTTTCTGCGGCACTGTTATAATTGCCAGATTTCATCCCTTTTAAGTTAGAAAAACCACTGCTGAAAATTTCTATCTTATCCTTTAAACTTGTGATAGAGATATTAAAATCGAGAAAAGCAGTATGTAAATTGTATTGTTCAAGTTTTTCACCCTCTACAACTGATGATTTTATTTTTATTAAAACCTGTGCTTTTTCTTGATCTTCTGTGAAAGAAAAGAAGTTTTCAGATAATGCAGATTTTAATATGTTGGTAATGGGTTTTCTTGCATTAGACTTTCTAAACAATAATTCTTCCGACTCAAGATACGCAAATAATTCATTAACTTCAACAGTTATGTTTCCATAAGGAATAGTTCCTCTGTGAGTAAATAGTTGTTTAAGAAAATTGTCAGGCGCATCCTGTCCAAAATAATGATCTATATTTAGAACTGCTCTAATGGTTTGTTCTCTTCCTTTTGGAGCCATATTGGCAATTGAACATTCTGCAATACCTGAACTTTCCGATATAACTTTTTCTTTTTCATCAATAGCTAGGTTTGGGAAATAGAAAGTAACAGGTATTTTTGCTAAATTTTGTGTTTCTAGAGTTGTTTTATACTTAATTATTGCATAAACCGGATCGCTATTTGCTGAAAGGGCATTGATCTGAAAAATGTTTTTCCCTGGTTTAATCTCAATATTTGAAAAAATAGATTGTATCGATTGAAAAATAGCATTATCAAGATATACCTTACCCTCTTCTAAAAGGAATATAGATAAATCTTCGTCTAAATGTGTTTTTATGGCATCAAACGATTTAATATAAAAGATAAGGGCATTATTGATATCGTATGTTTCTTCTGAAGCTTTTGCTTTTTCAAAATAATCTTTTGATAATCTTTTAGCTTTTTCCAGCTTTTCTCTCTTTTTTCTTGCATACTCGGCTTTTGAAAGGCGGTAATAAACCCAGTATTCGTTTTTGTTTTCGTAGGTGTCAACTAATTCAAATCCTTCAATCTCTTCTTTTGCTTTGAGGTTTATATACGCTTCGTAACTTTCTTTTAATCCTGAGTTATCTTCAAGTTGATGTAATAACGAGCTGGTAGAAATGCTAACAGAAATTTCTGAAATAAGGTCGGCCAGTGCTTTATTTTTTGCTGATTGTAAATAGTCACTGTTTGATTTGTTCGATTTGCCAATGCCAATATAATAAGCATTATCAATGGGTTTTTGTGATACCCATTTGGGTTTCTTTGGGGCAGCCAAAACGATAGAACATGCCTGAAAAGAAAAAATCAATGCAGCTAATAAAATAATGGTTGAATTTAATTTCCGTTGCATTGCTTTGTTAAATTTAATATATTCGTAAAAATAAGTATTATTCGTTATAATTATACATTCCCTAATGATTTATTTTTTAATCATCATGGGCTTTTTTAATCATTGAGTTAACCATATCAAATATCTTGCCATTTTCAAATCCCTTCGATACAGCAAATCTTACAAGCTTAGATTTAATGGTATATTCGTCAGTATCTTTCAGTGATTTTAATTTTTTTTTCAATTCTTTTTCCAGGAGTTGGTTGTATTCATGTAAAGGAATTTCTTTGATAGCTTTTTGGATATAGTTTTCCGGAATATTTTTTTGTTTTAATGCAAATTCAATCTTTATTTTTCCCCATTTATTAAAACGGAACTTTTCTTTAGCATAGGATATTGCATAACGTTCTTCATCAATAAACTGATCATTAATAAGGTTTGTAATTAATGGCTGAAAATATTCTTTGGGAAGGCCCCATTGATAAAATTTTTGTTCAATATCGTAAATACATTTTTCCTGAGCAGCACAGAGATTTTGTGCTTTAAGTAAGGCTTGCTTTTTATTAATTTTTTTAGATTTTGTCATAAAAAGTATTAATTCAGAATTCCTCTCAACATTCTGTATTTGTCGTTAATATCTTTTTTTAACTGTATATCATAGAAATTTTTTTCCTCAAGGAGTATTGCTGTTTCTTTACCAAAGTTTTCATTGATTTCGAAATACAATTTACCACCTTTTTTTAAATGGGTTTGAGCAAAATCAATGATGGCTCTGTAATAAATTAAGGGATCATTATCAGGCACGAAGAGTGCTTCACCAGGTTCGTAGTTTAATACATTAGGGTGCATTGATTGTTTTTCTTTTAAAGTAACATAAGGAGGATTGCTTACGATAATATCAAAAATTTGGTCAATTTGTTTTTGTTTGTTGAAAATATCAAAATGGGAGATATGTATCTCAACATTGTTTAGTTTACTATTACGTCGGGTTATCGATAATGCGTCGGGCGAATTGTCAAGTGCATAAATAAACGATTTGTTGAGGTTTTTGGCTAAAGATATGGCAATACAACCACTTCCGGTTCCTATATCTGCAATTTCCTGAAAATGATTATTGTTGTCTGCAATAATCCAATCCACTAACTCTTCTGTTTCCGGCCTGGGAATTAAAATACCGGGAGCTACTATAAAAGTTAGGTTGTAGAATTGTGTTTTCCCTAATATATATTGTATAGGTTTATATGATTTTAATTCTTTAATGTCTGTTTTAATTCGGCTAACCAAATTATCATTGATCACTTCATCTTGTTTTAATTGTATTTGTACCTTAGAGTAATTGAAATAATGATTTAAAATAAGATGTATAAAACTATTGATTTCCTGTAAAGGATAATTGTCGTTTAGTTCGGATTTTATTAGCGAAATTATTTTCTTTATTGTATATTTTGCACTCATTTTTCAAATTTAAAAAAAGTGTCCGAGCGGCAATGCAATAAATGAAAAATATATGCAGCGATGCATAGATTTGGCCAGTCGGGGTTTAGGAAATACTGCTCCCAATCCAATGGTAGGTTCGGTAATAGTGTATGATCACAAAATTATTGGCGAAGGATATCATCATAAATGTGGAGAACCTCATGCCGAGGTAAATGCAATTCGGGCTGTAAAAGATAAAAGTCTATTGTCAAAATCAACGCTCTACGTAAATTTAGAGCCGTGTTCGCATTATGGAAAAACACCACCTTGTGCCAATTTAATCGCTCAATTAAAAATTCCTGAAGTTATTATAGGAGCTAAGGATACTGCCTCGCATGTTTCGGGTAAGGGAATTGAAATATTAAAAAATGCAGGGTGTAAAGTAAAGGTTGGAGTTCTTGGGCAGGAATCGAGGGATTTAAATAAGCGATTTTTTACTTTTCATGAAAATAAACGGCCCTTTATTATTTTGAAATGGGCAGAAACGATGGATGGCTTTATTGATGTTTTACGTACGAAGGATCATCCTGTAGCACCAACCTGGATTACCAATGAGCTGTCTAAAACGCTTGTGCATAAATGGAGAGCAGAAGAACAAGCGATTTTAATAGGGACAAATACCGCTAAAGTTGATAATCCGGCTTTAACAACTCGTAACTGGCCAGGAAAAAATCCTTTAAGGATAATTTTAGACCCTTTGAATGAGTTGCCACCAAAATTAAAAATTTTTAATACAGATGCTGAAACGGTTGTATTTACTAATAAATCTAACAAAAACATTACAAAGAAATATTCTAATTCAAAAATTGGTATTGAATTTGTAGATGATAATCAGGAACTTGATAAGAAGCTATTTAAATTTTTTGTAAATCATAATATACAATCAGTAATTATTGAAGGAGGTGCTAAAGTATTAAATTATTTCATTGCAAATGATTTGTGGGATGAAGCAAGGTTTTTTGTTGGAAATAAAAAGTTTATGAAAGGGATTCTCGCTCCACAAATAAATGGGAAAATTTTAAAAGAGGAAACATTAGGAAATAGTAAGCTCTTTTTTATCAAAAATAAAACTATATTTAATCAATAATTAACAAAGGTTTATCATAAAATTTTAAATTAATTAAAAGCTTTTGTAAATTTGATAAAACTATTTTATAAGAACCTAACTAAAAACCAATTAATATTACATCATATGGGAAATAGAAAATTTAACCGAACAATGATTTTTACCCCATTATTTATTGTGATGATTTCGTTTATACAATGCAGTCCGAAATTATACAAAACGGGTGAAAATTTTGCAGCTTCAGGTAATTATGAAGATGCAATAGCTCAATTTACAAAATTAATTGAGGAAAATCCTGAATATACTAAAGCTTATATAGCAAGGGCAGAGGCTTATGAAAAGAACGATCAGAAAGCTGAGGCTGCCAGCGATTATAAAAGAGCCGCTGCTTTTGAAGATAAGGATAAAGAGATTTTTTATAATGCCGGGCGTCTATATTATAGTCTCGAGCAATATGATGAGGCATTACCTATGCTTTCAAAAGTTACTGCTTTAGATAAAAAACATACAGATGCTTACTGGCTTAAGATGGAATCGTACATTGCTCTTGAGCAGTGGGATAAAGCTTTAAAAGAAAGCAATGAGTTAATAAAATTGAAAGAGACAGCCAGCAATTATTTTAGAAGAGGTTTTATTAACGAAAAATTAGGAAATTATAATCAAGCCGAAACGGATTTTAAAAAGTCTATAGAAAAGGCGCCTAATGTTTTAGAGGGTTATGTAGCCCTTGCCGATGTATTATTTAAGGCGAAAAACCTGGATGCATCTCTCTTAAACTGTAATAAGGCTTTACAAATTAATGATAAAAGTAAGGAGGCATTATGGATAAGAAGCAAGATTTATAAAGAAAAAATAGACTATCCCAATGCAATTAACGACTTATCAAAGATGATTATTTTTTCGTCTGAAGATGAAGAAGCATTTTTTACCAGGGGCCTTTATTACCAGGAGTTTAATCAGCATCAGAGTGCTATTAACGATTTTAGCAAAGTGATATCATTAAATCCTGAAAATGAACTAGCATATTTTCACAGGGCTAAATCGAATGAAGAAATTACTCAATATGACAAAGCTGTTAGCGATTATAAAAAATATCGAGCACTGTCAGACGATAATAGCGAAGAGGCAAAACAAAAACTCGAAATGGTAAAAAACAGGCTTTATGAATTAAATCGCGAAACAAATAAACCCGTAGTAACTTTTATTGAACCAGCCGAGAGTGAAGGTAAAAAAGTCAATGTTATTGAAGATGCTGCGGAAATAACATTCAAAGGAGTTATTGCTGATGAAAGTGATATTAAATATGCTAAAATTGAAGAACAAGATGTCGTTTTTGATAAAAATGCAGATAGTAATGAATTTTCAATAACCGTTAATGTTTCTGGCAAAGATGCTATTTCGGTTACGGTTGCTGATGTTTATAACAATGTATTGGCTACAACCTATAAAATTAACAGAACCGAAATTAATCCGCCACAAATTAGCTTAGTAGCTCCTTATGCATCTTCTACCGGCGAAATTTACCTGGATGTTGATAACCGGAAGCTTTATATAGAAGGAAAAGTTACTGATGATAGTAAAATCAGTAGTATTATCGTAGATGAAATGACAGCCAGCTATTCTGTGGATGCTGCCAATCCTGAATTTTTTGCTACCATTGATATTGCCAATAAAAACAGGTTTGTGGTAAAAGCCGAAGATATTTATGGAAATGTTACCGAACAAGAGTATAAATTGAATCGTGAAGCGCTTGAAATTTCACAGGAAAATCCAATGGGTAAAACCTGGGTGATTTTTATTGAAAATTCGGATTATGAAACATTTGCCAGCCTTGATGGGCCCGTTAAAGATGTAAGTATGATGAAAGCAGCCCTGGCAAATTATAAAGTTCATAACATGATTCATAAACAAAATATGACCAAGAATGAACTGGAACGATTTTTTTCTATTGAATTGCGCGATTTAGTCAGAAGCAATAATGTAAATTCTTTGTTGGTTTGGTATGCCGGACATGGTAAATTTATTAATGATGTTGGATACTGGGTACCCGTTGATGCCACACGTGATGATGAATTTACCTATTTTAATATCAGCGCTTTAAAAACAGCACTTCAATCCTATTCAAAGTATATTACACATACTTTAGTTATTACAGATGCATGCGAATCTGGACCTACATTTTACCAGGCAATGCGTTCAGGATTAAAAGAAAGAGATTGTGGCGACTGGGAGGCAACCAAATTTAAATCATCTCAGGTATTCTCTTCTGCCGGTTATGAACTGGCTGTTGACCACTCACAGTTTACCAGAACATTTGCCAATACGCTTAGGAATAACCCAAATGCATGTTTGCCAATAGAGAATATTGTTTCGAAGGTTACTGTTGCTGTGGCTAAAGACGGAATGCAAAAACCGCAATTTGGTAAAATTGAAGGACTCGAAGATGAAGGAGGAACATTTTTCTTTATTGCTAAAGACAGATAAAAAACACATCATATGATTTTTGATAGAAACAGGATGAATAAAAAAGTTATTCGCACTTTTTTGCGGATAACTTTTTTTTATGCAGTTTTTCTGCTGAGTAACCTTAACCTTTCAGCCCAAACCTATTATTTCGATTATTATAGTGTAAAAGAGGGATTGGCGCAATCGAAAGTATACGATTTAGTTCAGGATAACCAGGGATACCTTTGGATCGGTTCCGAAAGCGGAATCTCCAGATTTGATGGCGTAAATTTTATTAATTATACTGCCGAAGACGGAATCGCCGAAGGAGGAGTTAAAGCTTTGTACAAAGATGGTAACGGAAAAATTTGGATGGGCCATAAAACAGGAGCAATTACTTTATTAGATAACGAAAAAATGAAAATCCATCCAATGAGTGAGCATATTAATGCAGAAATTACATCGTTCCTTTATGATAATGAAGGGAATTTATGGATTTCCACAATTGGTGATGGATTGCTAAAACTTAAGAATCCTTATGATTTTAATCAGGACACCTTAAAATTTGAACAATATAAAGGCAGACGATTAAGTGATAGGGTTTTTGCAGGAACCATGGCTAAAGGAGACAGCATATTTTTTATTACTGATGTTGGTATTCGGAGGTATAATCCAAAAGAAAACACTTTCGACCGCTACATGCCCGAAGGGTTAACTTCATATTTCCAAATAACATCCATTTTGGAAGATACAAAAGGTGATTTATGGTTTGGAACACACCATGGTGGACTCTATCGGTTTATTCAGGAAGAACAAAAATTTAAAATTTATGATTTACGTGATGGCCTGGCCAATAATTGGATTAGTACAATTGAAGAAGACAGTAAAGGAAATATATGGGTAGGAACATGGGGTGGAGGAATTACCAGAATTTCTGAAGATGGATTAAAAACCTTTGATAAAAATAACGGGCTGGATGATCATAAAATATGGCGTATCATAGAGGACATTGAAGGAAATATCTTAATCGGGACAAATGAGCATGGACTGGCTATTTTTAAAGGAGAAAAATTTGTTACTTTTAGTAAAGATGATGGGTTGATTGATCAACAAGTTTGGGCTGTTACGCAAGATAAAGACGGTAAATTCTGGTTTGGAACAAACAATGGCATATCGGTTTATTCTCCCAACGTATCAGGGCGAAAATTTATGCACTACAGCCACGAGTCACATTCTATTGGCAGTCAGATAAGATATCTGAAAAATGATAATGAAGGGAATGTCTGGCTTGGTACTAATGATAATGGTGTAAGTATGTATAATTATAAAACCGGCAGGTTTGAGTTTAATCCGGTTATAAATCGATATATCAGAGCCGGGCAGGTTACAGCTATGGATGTGGATAAAAACAACCAGTTATGGGTGGGAACCATGGAAGGCTTGGTATATTATAATATTGATGAAAATCAAAGCCAGCTACTTACTCAGATTCATGGATTAAATGCTTCGGATATTACTGCACTTTTTGCCGATTCCAAGGGGAGAGTCTGGGTAGGGCTAAATAATGGCAAAGGACTAAATGTAATAAAGGATACCTCCTTTAGAAATATTGATATGGAGGGTTTATTTACCCCTAAATGTATAACCGAAGATAAGGATGGAAATATTTGGATTGGAACAAATACCAAAGGTGTTTTCGTGTGCGACGGTGAGAAAATTATTAACCACTATACACAAAATGATGGCTTGTTATCTAATTTAATTACGCTGTTAAATGTTGATAATAATAACCATATTTATATTGGAACCAGCAGTGGGTTGAATAAAATTGACCATGAAGGGAAAATACATACTTATACTGCAAAAAGCGGGTTTACTGGTATTGAAGCTAAAGATAATGCAACTTTTTTTGATGCAGATGGGAAATTATGGTTTGGTACTGTTGAAGGGGTAATAAAATACCAACCAGCCTTGGATGTAGAGCTATCTCATGAGCCACTTACTCATATTTCAAGGCTTAGAGTTAACCTGAAAGACCGTGAAATGATTCCCGAACAGAAATTTAATTTTACCGAAAACTCGTTTATTTTCGATTACAATAGTGTTTGCCTAACCAACCCCGATGCGGTTAGATATCAGATCATGCTTGAACCTGCTGATAAGGAATGGCGTCCTGTAACAACTCAAACTGTAACAAACTATTCTTCACTGGTGCCGGGAAGTTACACTTTTAAAGTAAAAGCAAGAAATAGCGACGGTGTATGGAACTCAGAACCTGTAACTTATAGCTTTGTTATAAAGCCACCATTTTATAAATCGTGGTGGTTTATTTTATCGGTAGTAGTATTTGGTATTATTGCTATAATTGCATATATAAAGGTTCGGGAAAAGAATCTAATTAAAGAGAAGAAAATTCTTGAAGAAAAAGTTCGCGAAAGAACAGCTGAAGTGGTTCAGAAAAGTGATGAGCTAGAAAGGAAAAATAAAGATATTACCGATAGTATACGATATGCCCAACGAATACAGGTTGCAGTATTGCCACCAGAAGTTCCTTTCGAAAAAACTTTTGTGTTTTTTAAACCTAAAGATATTGTAAGCGGGGATTTTTACTGGCTCGAAACTTTTAAAGATAAAGAAATGATCGCAGCAGTTGATTGTACCGGTCATGGTGTGCCAGGAGCATTTTTATCTATTCTTGGGCATAGCATGCTTACCAAGATTGTTCGTGAATATGGAATACTCCATCCAGCGGAGATTCTGGATCAATTGGATGTAGAAATAATTAATGCGCTCCATCAGAAAAATGTTGAAGGTGAGCGTGTTGTGAACGATGGAATGGATTTGTCATTAATTAGCTATGATAAAAAGAAAAATATTTTAGAATATTCCGGAGCTTATAATCCACTGGTGATGATAAGAGATGGTGAGCTTACAGAAATAAAAGCTGATCGTTTTCCAATTGGTATGACAAGTGTTCACCAGACAAAGAAGTTTACCAATCATGAAATTGAAGTGAAGAAGGGAGATACTTTTTATATTTTTTCTGATGGATATGCTGATCAATTTGGTGGAGAAGATGGCCGAAAATTCAGGAAGAAGAACATGAAAGACCTGTTAATGTCAATCCAGGATAAATCAATGCAAGAACAGCGTATTGAACTTGAGCGGTTTATTAAAGAATGGATGGGCAACCACGAACAAATTGATGATATGGTATTTATCGGAAGACGGTTTTAAAAATCGCTTTTCATAAACTAAAAAAGCCTTTCTCGTTATAAGAAAGGCTTTTGTTTTTATGATTTTAAAAAGTTTAAAGTTTATTTACATGCAATGTTAAGCTGGATTTTAAATTTGCAGCTTTTTTCTTATGAATAATGTTTTTCTTTGCTATTTTATCAAGCATTGATGTAACTTTTGGTAACATTTTAGTAGCTTCTTCTTTGTCAGTCGTTTCACGTAAATTTTTAATCATATTACGTGTTGTTCGGCCATAATACTTATTATGCACTCTTACCTTCTCGCTGTGTCTTGCTCTTTTTGCTGCTGACTTATGGTTTGCCATAATTAAATTCCAATTAAGTTATTTATAATTTTGTAGTCCGTAGGGGAATCGAACCCCTGTTACCAGGATGAAAACCTGGCGTCCTAACCCCTAGACGAACGGACCATTATTCTAAGTTTTAAACTTAGTGGGTGCAAAAGTAAATGATTTTTTCTTATCTGCAAATATTTTTTTTAAATTTTCTAAAAAATATTTCTTCCCTCTAAAGGAATAATAGAAAAAAATACACCAACATTTTTAAAGAACATATCTTTAATTGAAGGTGCAAATAAAATAAAACTTTTTAAATTATTCAATTTTTAAATCAACAAATTTTGAATTCATTAATCGGGCAACTGCCATATAGTTTGGTTTGAAAACGATTTTATTTCCAACCTGGTATTTTGTTTTCAACTTAGAATTAATATTTTTTCCAATATCATAAACAGTCATATCCGATGTAGTTCCTAAAAAGTTAATATTTTTGTCTTTAGGTGAAATGTCGTTAACATCAACATCAAGTATCCCAAAATCAAGAATTGCACGGTAACTTTTATACGAAGGCTTATCCTGCTCTGTTTCCGAAGTATGTCCAATATTAGCTTCGCTAATTACTCCGTCGGGGACATTCCATTTTTCTTCCAGCTCAATAACATTTGCATTAAAACTAAATGTATCGGTCGAAAGTGTCTGAAATCTTTTGTTGTAAAGCGGGCTTGTCCCGAAAAATGCTGCTTCACCAATTCTGAAGTGGTTAACCGCTGCTGGCACCAATTTCTTTTTTATGAGTGGTAATGTAATGGAACTGCCACCAGAAATGAGCGGAACTTTTTTATTAAACATCTCTTCAAGCAATTGTTTAAATAAACTCAACTGAAGAAGCTTATCGTAAGTAGGTTCAATACCGTACATGCATCCAAGGTTTGAGCCAATACCAATAATCTCGATATTTGAGAGCTTAAAAACTTTTTTATAAAAACCGACAATATTTTCTCTAACTACACCTTCTCGGAGTTCGCCCAGTTCAAGAAAAATAATGACTTTATGTATTTTATTAATTTTTCGGGCTTCCCGATTAAGTGCTTCAATCGTGCTTAGAGAGGTGTTTACAGATATGTCGGCATATTTTACCAGGCTTCTTATAATGTTTGTTGGTGGAGGTTTAATATATATGGTAACAAGATCTGGATTTATTTCTTTAATGGTTTTTAAACTCGATAAGCGGCTTTCTCCGACTGAATGGAGCCTGCTTACCACATCTTCGGTTAATATTTTACGAATAAATTGTTTGTCGCCAGAGAGGACTTTGCTAACCAAACTCCATTGTATATTTTGTTTTTTTAAAAACTCATCAACTTTTTGAATATTTTTGATGATATTCTCCGTTTTTACTACTAGTCCGGCCATTAGATAAAAATTTTAAAGGTTGTACCTCAAGTGGTTAAAATATGATTCGTTAATAAAATCTTTTGGTACAACCTTTTTAATGTAAGATTATTTAATTATTTATTTTTTTAATCGCATTTCGGCGTATTTGTTGGTCATGCCAAGTCTTTCGTATAATCTTTTTGCGGGATTATCATATTCAACGTGAAGCTTTATATCTCCTTCGGCCAGTTCAAATGATTTTTTGATAATTTGAGCGCCAATTCCTTTTCCTCTCATTTTAGCATCAACAGCTACATAAACAAGAATATTGTCAGGTACATAACCACTCATCCCTGTTTCATTCATAATAAGTGCACCAACTAATTTGTTTTCCCAATATCCTGCTAATATAAAGCCACCTTTTCCTTCGGCATCCGAAAAAGCATAATCCATGCACTTTTCAATTTGATCTTTTGGATCGCCAAAACGATCAAGGTGTGTATACAAAAAATCTATAAATTCATCTTTGGTTGTTTCTGGTTGAAAATCTTCAATTTTACGAATCTCTTTGATTTGTAACATAATTTGTTTTTTTTTGATTTAATAGTTTGAAAATTATAATAAAAATGAAAATCTTAAGTATTTTGTTTTCATCTTTATTTTAATGAGTATGTTGAGTTTATCATAAAACATTAATATACAAAGATACAATAAAAAAGGGACAACTAAAAATTTGCTATCACTTCTGGTGACTGGAATTCAGCAATTCATGGGCAAAAGCATCAATGTTTAAACCTGAAAAATTGCCACTGCTCATAAAAAGCATAGAGCTATTGGTAATATCTAAGTTTTTGATATATTTTATCAATTGGTCCTGGTTTGTAAAGACAGACAAGTTTTTGTTTGCAAACGAATCAACTACTTTTTCTTCCGGTATTGGCTCAAGCTTTTTATGCCGGATAACTTCCGGGTTAAAATAAACAACCGGAATATCGGCATTTTTCATTGATCCTTTATATTCATATAAAAAATTGGTATTCAGGCTACTGAAAGTATGAAGTTCCATTACAGCGATTAGTCTCTTTTGTGGAAACTGTGTTTTTACTGCATTAATAGTGGCTTTTAATTTTGATGGAGAATGAGCAAAATCTTTAAAAATTATCGTAGATTCGTTTTGAGTAATTAATTCGAGCCTTTTCGAAGCTCCTTTAAAAGTTGAAATGGCATCGTAAAAATTTTTATCGTTTACATTAAGTTGATTACAAACCAATTTTGCGGCATTGATGTTTTGTAAATTATGCTCTCCAAATATTTTTATAGGAATTTTCTTTGTTTTGTCTGTCAAATAGGTTTGTCCATTTTTTATTTCATATGGATGAATTGTATAGGGTATTTTTTCTATTGGGTTAGAAGATTTTGCAACCATTTCATTTAACACCAGGTCTTTTTGGAAATAAAAAAGAGAGCCGTTTGGTTCAATTAAGTCAATAAACCGGCTAAATTGTTTCGAATACTCTTCGAAAGTGGGAAATACATTGATGTGGTCCCATGCAATTCCGCTAATAACAGCAATATGAGGTTTGTATAAATGAAATTTGGGCCTTGGATCAATGGGCGATGAGAGATACTCATCACCTTCGAAAATTGCAACAGGAGCATCATCAGTCAGATTAACCATGGTTTCAAATCCATCGATTTGAGCGCCTACCATATAATCAAATTTTTTTTGATGATATTTTAAAACATGCATGATCATGGAGGTAATGGTTGTTTTACCGTGGCTGCCACCAATTACTATCCGGATTTTATCTTTGGTTTGTTCATATAAATATTCGGGATATGAATAAATTTTAAGATTTAATTCCCGCGCTTTTTTAAGTTCAGGGTTATCATTCCGGGCATGCATACCCAAAATTACTGCATCCAGGTTTTTTGTTATATTATCAGGATCCCAGCCAACTTCTTTGGGTAAGATGTTGTATTTTTCAAGCCTGCTTCGCGATGGTTCAAAGATCTCATCATCCGAGCCGGTTACCTGGTATCCTTTTTTGCAAAGGCTTATTGCTAAATTATGCATAGCACTTCCGCCAATGGCTATAAAATGAACATTCATCTGTTTAAAATTTTTAGTTTTTTGAAAATGAAGAAACTAAAAATTTCTTCACATTCAGGCTTGCCTGCCGGAAGGCATTACAGCCTGCAGGCAGGAACTCACATAAATTTTTTTCATTCTTAGTGTAAATATAAATGATAAAAATTTATGTTCGTTTCATTTCTTATATTTGTATTTTAGCCTGCATTATTCATAAAGTTTATGAATAATGCTGCTGACGTAGGAAAAGTTAAAGGTTTAATTAGATAAGCCTTTTATTTTCCCCAGTCAGGGCTAACCTGTACTATTCATAAATATTAGAAAACATAATATTTGTGAATACGTCAGGTTAGTTAATCGGTGAAGATAAAAAGAAATTTTTAAATCAATATTTGATATGAAATTATATCCAATACACATTACAAATTTTAAGATTGATGGCGGAGCCATGTTTGGCGTAGTGCCAAAAATGTTGTGGCAAAAAAAATATCCTGCCGATGAAAATAACCTTTGTAACTGGGCTTTGCGTTCACTTTTAATCGATACCGGCGAGCGTGTTATTTTAATTGACAACGGATACGGCGATAAGCAGGATGAAAAGTTTTTTAGGCACGTTCATTTAAACGGAGGCGACGGACTGGAAGGCGCACTAAAAAAGCATGGATATTCTTTCGACGATGTTACCGATATGATTATAACCCATCTGCATACAGATCATTGTGGTGGTGGCGTAAAATATAATTCTGACCGGTCTGGATTTGAGATGGTTTTTAAGAATGCTACCTATTGGGTTAGTAAACAGCAGTGGGAGTGGGCTATGAATCCTAATAAGCAGGAAGCCGCTGCTTTTCTGAAAGAAAATTTACTCCCTATGCAGGTAAGTGCCCAGCTAAAATTTATCGATCAGAACACAGAAATATATCCGGGAATTGAACTGCGATTATATAACGGGCATACGGTTGGACAGATTATTCCTTTTATTCATGCCGAGAATAAAACGTATGTTTTTATGGCCGATTTAATTCCATCAACAGCTCATATTTCATTGGTATGGAATATGGCTTACGATGTGTATCCTATGGATATGCTTAAAGAAAAGGAAGCGTTTTTAACAGAAGCGGTAGAGAATGATTATATTCTTTTTTTTCAGCACGATTTATATCATGAGTGTGCTACGGTTCATCAAACAGGAAAAGGTTTCGGGGTAAAAAAATCGTTTAAATTATAAAATAGAGATACAACTTTAATAACTTTTCCAAAGATTTAAAACTTTGGAAAAGTTATTCATATCGCAATTCTGAAGCAACATTTACTTTGGCCGAACGGAAAGCTTTTAGCCCTATAGTAATAAATACAATAGAAAGAACAATAATTGTTGCGATGATAAAAACCCCCAAATTGAGTGTTGTTTTATAACTAAAATTTTCAAGCCAGTTTTTCATTAAATACCAGGCTGCAGGCCAGGCAATTAAGTTTCCGATAAGTAATAGTAACATTAAATCTTTTGTTAGCAATCCAACCAGGCTTTGTTTATTAATACCGAATACTTTTCGAATAGCAATTTCTTTGGTACGCTCTTTTATGGCAAAAGATGCTAATCCATAAACGCCAAACAATGCAATAAGAATAGAAATTATGGTTAAAAAACTTATTATCTTACCCGCTCTGAGCTCCGATTTATATAATTGATCAAACCGATCGTCCATAAAATTATACTCAAAAGGAGCGTTGGGCATTATTTCCTCAAATTTTTGTTGGATGGCCGGAATAGCCATTTTATATTCACCTGAAGCTATACGGATAGATACTTGATCGTGTCCGGTTTTATTTCTGACAATGATTGCCAGCGGTTCGATTGCATGATGTAATGAGCGATAATTGAAATCTTTAACAACTCCTGCAATAGTTTTGGAGTTCTCTTTTCCATACGCACTAAATTGCTTCATATAACCATTTTCCCATCCGATCTGTTTAAGGGCTGCTTGGTTTAATACGTATCGATATTCACCTTCAGGGATATTTCGGATTTCATCCATACTCCCTTCTATAAGCTCTATTTTCATGGTTTGAATGAAATCCTCGTCGCACAAAATGGCATACATTTGTTCTCCGTTTTCCTGGCCTTCCCACCACATGGTCTGATTAAAGTTTGGATAACCTGGTACAAAAGACGAAGCAGCTGCACTCATAACATCTGGTAATTTTTCTACTTCCTGTTTAAATAAATTGATTTTGTTTTGGCCTCCTTTACCATAAACCGAAATGTTTAAAACATTTTCTTTTTGTATGCCAATATCCTGGTTGTGAATCATATTTAACTGACGTACAATAATGATACTACAAATGATTAATAACGATGAGATTCCAAACTGAAAGACTAATAAAGCTTTTCTAAAATTTGATTGATAGTTGGAATAAGCAGGTGCAAAAGCAACAAAGCAATTATCAGGGCAAAGAAAGTTGTTACCATTGATTCTGTAATGTATTGAGTAATTAACTGAAAGCGTGAAGCTCCAATGGTTTTTCTAACGCCGGTTTCTTTAATTCGTTGTTGCGACTTAGCTGTGGTAAGGTTAATAAAGTTTATGGAAGCTATTATTAATACTGCAAAAGCTATGGCAATAAAAATGTATATGTAGTTTAAATTATAAGCTGGTTTTTGATTCCCGCGGTTTTGCTGAAAATGGATGTCAGATAGGGGTTGTAAATCAATATACTCAAAAGAAGCTTCCTGATCATTGTTGAGAATAAATTTGTAAGATCTGATTTTTTGTTTCAGATGGTCAATATTTATTCCTTTATCAGTTTGAATATAAGCAAAGTAATTAAATGCATTCCACGATTCTGATGCCCATTTGCCAAACAATGAACTAATATTTTGAAAGGATATTAAAAAATCAAAATCCAGATGTGAGTTAAATGGAGGATCTTCAATTACACCTGTGACCTGGTAGTCAAACTTTCCATCTGCATTTATTACTTTTCCTATTGGATTTTCGTTTCCAAAATATTTTTCGGCATTTGATTTTGTTATAACTACCGAATTTACTGATGAAAGTGCTGTTTCCGGATTACCCTCTATAAATTCAAAATCGAATATTTTAAAAAAAGCAGGATCAACCAATAAAAAATGATCTTCGTAAAATGATTGATTGTTATATTGTACCATGGTCTTGGGATCCCAGCTAAATTTCCCTATTCTCGCATATTCTTTTACTTCAGGAAATTCTTGTTTTAATTTTGGAGGAACCGGTGCAGACATTCCTGCCCAATATTTTCCCGTTTCTAGGTTTCCTTTTACAACCCGGTAAATTTGATCTTTTTTTGTATGAAACTGGTCGTAACTGAGTTCGTAATTGATATGCAGATAACATATAACGCAGCTGGCTATTCCTAAAGCCAGTCCCAAAATATTAATAGTAGAATATAGTTTGTCTCTTCTCAAATAACGTATTGCTGTCTTTATGTAGTTAAGTATCATAAAATATTTTAATTGAGGATTAGTCGTAAAAAAGACGAGAAAAGCTTTTTATTGATGCATTTTATTTCTTTATCAAAATCAGAAAAGATTCAGCAATAAAAATATTATAGATTGAACTGTTTTTGAATCAGCCTGAATAATGGCAGGGTTTAAAAATTAAAAAGTTGCTTATAAAAGGTTTTTTAATTTTATTGAGTATCTTTGTAGAAGATTATTTTTCAATTTATTGGATTGTAATTTAGAATATCTCCGGGTGTGGTTGCCTGGGGATATTTGTTTTTAATAGCATATCTTTACACTTTATAAAACCATAAAAATATGTTAGGATTTTCGGAAACAATAATAGGCCAACTGGTTGTTCACAAGGTAGGCAGTAAGTATAACGATGAAAATATTCGATTATCAAAAGATATTTTGAAATTAGATGATGATATCAAAGCATTGTTATCTACCTATTTCTTAACCCCCTTTAAATCAGATGAGTATTTTAAACTTAATCATGAATCTGATCTGAATTTAAACGAAGTTTATCATTACGTTTCTAAAATTTTTGATGATTCCGGGCAAATTTTAGAACAATCTGTACATTTAGCTAAGCATCTTTACGAAAAATCTATTCATCCAAATATAAAGGGTGGCGAGTTTTATACTGTTTATTTTCAAGATATTTCTTTTAATAATGAATCTTTAAATGCTGTGGGGTTATTTAAATCCGAATCCCGTGAAACTTTTTTGAAAGTGTATCCTACTGAAAATAACTTTTCTGTTGAAAGCGAGCAGGGTATAAACATCAAAAAACTCGATAAAGGGTGTTTGATTTTAAATACAGAACGAGAAAAAGGGTATGTAGTTGCTTCCATTGACAAAATTAACAAAGGCGACGATGCCCGTTATTGGATCGATGATTTTTTAAAAATCAGGCAAAGAGAAGATGAATATTATCACACCGAAAATGTGATGAAAATGTATAAAGACTTTGTAGTTAAAGAGTTGCCTAGTGAATATGAAGTAGAAAAAGCCGACCAGGTTGATTTAATCAATAAATCGAAGAAGTTTTTTAAAGAAACCGATAATTTCCAGCTTGAGGATTTCTCAGAAAAAGTTTTTGAGGATAAAAACCTGATTGAAAGTTTTAATAAATACAAAAAAATATATGAGTCTGAAAATGAAGTGCAAATATCCGATGAGTTTTCAATATCTGGAAGTGCTGTAAAAAACAACTCAAGAGTTTATAAAAGCGTGATCAAGCTTGATAAAAATTTCCACATATATGTTCACGGCAATCGTAACTATATTACCAGAGGATATGATGAAAAAACAGGGATGCACTATTATCAGGTTTTTTTTAACGAGGAAAAATAATGCACGGATCATCAAGAAATAACATAAAACCCGGAATGGTAGTATCCATTGTGCTTAAAAAAGACCAAAGAACAGGAAAATTAACACAAGGAGTGGTTAAGGATATTCTTACAAAATCTGCCACGCATCCACATGGAATAAAAGTTAGATTAACAACAGGTGAAGTTGGACGGGTAAAAAAAATTGTAGAAAATTAAACGTTAAATTCTTGCAAAACATTTTGACCCTGATCAGGGTAGGGAATTCAGTTATTTCTACTACGTCCTTATCTTCATCGCTCATAATCTGTTGTGTAATATTGAGTCTGATGTTAAAATAATACTATTATTAATTTGACAATGTTTCTGTTTGTTGTTATATTTGTCAACAAATAGAAATACATGCAATTTATAGAATTCAAAGAAAAAATGTTTGGCCTTGGTTGTTTCAGTAATAATCAAGTATTTTTGTGGAAGCCAGACTTTGAAAGAGCAAATTTTGTTAGGTGGACAAAAAAAGGTTATATCATCAAACTCAGAAACGGTTTTTATTCATTTCCTGAGTACTTAAATGTTCCGGGTTTTGAATTATACATTGCAAACCGCATTTATTCTCCTTCTTACATTAGTTTACATTATGTGCTTAATTTTTATGGAATAATTCCCGAAGGAGTTTCACAAATAACATCAATAAGCAGTCTGAAAACCACACGTTTTGAAAACAAATTTGGAACATTTACCTATCAAACAATACAACCGAATTTGATGTTTGGTTATGAAGAAAAAAAGTTTGGAAAGTGGAAAATTAAATTTGCCGAACTCGAAAAAGCCATTGTCGACTTATTTTACCTGTATCCGTTTTATAATAACGAATTTGAAATAGAAGAATTACGGTTCGACAGGGATATGCTTAAAATAGATATCAATAAGCTTCATAATTATGTCAAAAAATTTAAAATTAAAGCTTTAGAAAAAAGAATACAATTAATGATAAAAGTATACGATATATGATAAATATTGAACAAATATTATCGTACTACCCGGAGCAATTACAGAAAACTAAAAAAGTGCATATCATAAGGGAATACCTGCAATTTATGCTGTTGAACTTTTTATCGAACTCCAAATATGCAAAAGATATCTGTTTTATTGGAGGAACAAATCTCAGGTTAATTCATGGAATTGACCGTTTTTCGGAAGACCTGGATTTCGATAATAAAAATATGAGTAGAATAAAATTTATAAATATGACCGATTCCCTGATAAAGCATCTGCAAAAAAACGGAGTGAATGTAATTGCTGATGATAAATCTAAAGATGCCCGGCTTGTAGCATTTCGAAGGAATCTTATTTTCCCAAAGTTCCTTTATGAAAATGGATTATCGCCTTTTAAAGATGCCAAATTTTTAATCAAAATAGAGAGCCATGATCAGGGAGTTGAATATAAACCGGAAATTTTTTTAATGAATGGAGGTGGTTATATTTTCAATATCCCTGCTGCGCCTAATAATGTTCTTTGCTCAATGAAAATAGCCGCATTACTAAGCCGGCAAAAAGGAAGAGATTTTTATGACACGATGTTTTTATTATCCAAAACACAACCCGATTATGCCTTTTTAAAAAAACGGACAGGGATTTCATCACCACAAGAGCTAAAAAATGCACTTTTACAAACTGCTAAAAACACCGACTTAAATCATAAATCTAAGGATTTTGAACATCTAATAATTGACAGGAATAATTCAAAAAAAATATTGCTTTTTCCCGATTTCATATCCAAAGTAATCACCAAATAAAAGTGAAATTAACCACAGGCGAGGTTGGGCAGGTAAAAGAAATTTTGGAAAACTAAACTTTAAATGTTTGCAAAACATTTTGAAAATCATCAGGGATTGAAGATTCGAAACTAATTTTTTGTTGCGATACAGGATGGGTAAAGGTTAATTGCCCTGCATGTAAAAACAGGCGTTTTATTCCAGTTTTTTCGGTAATAATTCTGTTTAATGTCCAGTCTCCATGATGTGTGTCGCCCAAAATATCGTACCGGCGCATGGCAAAGTGCTGTCGTATTTGGTGCCATCGTCCGGTTTCAGGATTTATTTCAACTAAACTTAATGCTATATCCTGAAATTCTTTGTAACAAATATTGGTTTTAATCGATTGAATGGTTCTAAAATGAGTAACCGCAGGTTTCTTCTTTCCACGTTTTTTGATCAAAACATTTTCATTAAAAGTTCCTGATTCAGGATTTTCTCTAACCAAAGCATAATATATTTTTTCAACTTCTCTGCGCTCAAATTGCAAAGTTAGATTCTTAGCAATTTCCGGAGAAAAAGCCAGCACAATTAATCCTGATGTTTTTGAATCGAGCCGGTGAACATTATACACACTTTTATTAAGGGTTTGCCCGATTTGCTTTGTAAGGTAAGGTGCGTCATGGGGCATAAAATCATTTTTGTGTACCGGCAAATTAACAGGTTTGTTACAAACTACCAGATGTTGATCCTGATAAATTATTTCAGCCTGATTTATGTTTTTTTCTGGCATGTTCATTTTTTAAAAGTAAATGATCCTGTTGAGTTATACAAAAGGAGTTTCAATTAATTTTTGTTTCGTTGAAAAACTATATTTTAGTAAAAATTTTAGAACATGAAATCGACAAAAATTCGAACAAAAGGATATTGGTTTTTAATGAGTTTAACCATATTTTTTACGTTGTGTACAATTTCAACTTTAATACCTGCCGAGCAGGCCAGTAAAGCATGTATGCTTGGGTATAAAGCCCATTGCACTTTTACGCCCGTTAGTACTTTAATATGTGCTATTCCAGCCGGATTGGTTTGTTTTATCAGGAAAAGATTTTTTTTGTCGTATCAATAACTAATGGTAAAGTCAGGAGTTTTTTTCTACAACGCTGAAAGGAATTTCGAGGATGGACTGAAACTCTAATCCCTTTTCTTCAATTAAATGATCGTCCGAATCGTAATACCAGGTAACTTTCACTTCATTGTCGGTTTCATTAATTCTTTCAAGCTCTATAAAAAGTTCATAAAGCATTTTTGCTGAGGATGAGTTAAAATACTCGAGGCTGCAAATTAAATGAGTCGTTTTGTTCGGATTTTTAGTATATTTAATAATCCATTCAATTATCGGTTTGTAAAATAATGTTGTGTCTTCAGGCAATGAATTTCCTTTAATCTCGAAACGGTTATTTTGAGGATCAAGAATAATATAAGGTTTGTCGCGTGTTTCTGCTGATTCAAAAGTTTGAAGCATAATTAAGCAATTACATTAATGGTAAAAAATGATTTTTCATCATCGATTTGGTGAAAATGATAATTTAGCGGAGAAATAATTCTCCTGGCGATGTCAATTAAACCTATGCCCGAACCTCCATTGGTGGGTAAATTTCGGTCTCTGAGCTTGCTAAGGTATAGGTTTTTTAATTCTTTTCGGTTTAAGCTGTTGATTTCGCCCAGTATTTTCCTGAAATTTTTTATGTTTTTATTTTCAATAAGATTACCGGTATTAATCACAAAGTTTGACTCGCTATTTCCAAGTAAAAAGATACCCTCCTTTTTATCACTAATTTTAAGGCAATGTCTGCTAATATTTTGTAAAAGTTCAACCAGGATATGAAAAATTTTCTTTTTTTGGGTAGAGTCTTTAAATTCTTTACGCAGGTTTTCTTCAATAATTTTTAAAACCGGGAAAATAGAATCCTGTGAAAAGTCTCCTTTATGGATTAGCATTATTTTTTCATCTACCATTTTTTTGTGGTAACTGATTGAATCGTTTAATGGAAAATCACTTTCGATAATATTTAAATCATCAATATCAGACTTTAACATGATCTGATTATAAAAATATGAAAATTTACTATTTTTGTTTTCGAAAAGATAATCGAGTTTTTGACCTGATTTTCTGGCCATTTCAATCAATCCCAAACCTGCACCTCCCTTATCAGATATTTCACTGTTCTCAAGCACTTCGCGATACAATAATTTTAACTCCTCTTTGCTAAGGCTATTTACTTTTTCGAGCTGATTTCTTAGATTTTCAATTTTATGTTTTTCAATAAGATTTCCAGAGGTGATATAATAAATGCCACCCCAATTCTTGGTAAGGAAAAACCCATCGCTGGGTACTTCTTTAAATTTTTCACCATGGCGGACAATATTTTGAAAACATTCGGCCATTAGGAACGATGCTTTTTTCTTCATCTTAGATAGGGCATCTATATTATTTATGTTGTACTCACTCAATTCAATAAGCTTATTGGTAATTTCATCGCTAAAATTACCACTGTACAACATACAAAGGTTGTCTTCTTTAATCCTTTCGAAAAACCAAAAAGTGGTATTAATATCCATAGCCTTAAAAAAGGTTGATAATCCTTTTCAAAGAATAAAATAACATAAAATTTATCAAAACCACTAATTTTTTGGGTAAAATAATAATTTAATAGTATTTGAAATTTGTAAAATTTAATATCTATTTTTTGTAAAGAAGTTTGTAGATTAATATAAATGGGCGCAATAAATAATATAAAAAAAACAAGCCGTTAGGTAAAGGTAATACCTCCCAATCGGTATAATGAGTCCGCAACCTGAATATCAAACTAAAAAAATAGTTAATATCAGGCTTAAGCTTTAGCCGGTAAAGAACAAATTTTATTTTACCACGAATTCCTAATTGCCTTAAATCTTTATTTGATATTGACCTGATACAGTGTTGAATGCTTGAGTGGTTGTAATTAATTTGATCAATACCAATCCATTTAGGGATAGGTATTTTATACAATAGTTTTGAAAGTATGCAGGCTTGAATAAATGTTTTTTCAAGTTTTTGTGCTTTTAATATTTCCCAAGTTGCATGTATTTCATGGTCGGTGCTTTGGCGTATAATTTCTGAAAAATCTTTTAACCAGAAAAGCCTGTACCATTGGTGAATAGCGCCATGTGCTGCCAGGAAAGCAATATTTGACGGTTTTGAAATGTAGGGAATTTTATGGTGAGCTATTTCAATAACCACCGAATTTGTAATTATTTTTTCTGTTTTCAGTGGAAGGTAAGTTTTCGGATTGGTTAAATTCCAATGTAATTCAACTTCTATTGGTAAGCCTGGTTTTTTAAGATGGTAATGGTGGCTGATGGTATAATTTATATTTTTTTGCCTGGCAGTCAACTCTATTTTGGGTGCAAGCATAATAAATCCTAAATCCTGAATAATTTTTTTTGCATTTTCAATGTAGCTTAAAGGCACCAGCAAATCAATATCGCGATAATCTCTAAAACCGATATCTTCATATAATTCCAAAGACAATAACGGACCTTTAAAAAATGTATGTGGAATATTTTTTTCTTTAAGAGTCTCGTTAATTCGCATTAAGTACTTACTATATAGCAAAGCCTTTTGTGAAAGCTCTTTTTGGGTGTCTTTAAGTTGCTTTTTTATTTCCGATTTTTTATAATTTGAAAGATGCCCCAGGTTTTTAACTGCGTGTGATATTAACCGGTGCTTTTGGGCTAATTCGAAAAATAAATCCCAATTTACCAATCTTTCCAATGTTTCAATTTTCTCTTTTTCTACATTGCTTAAATTTTGTTGTGAAAGCAGAATTAGCAGTTGTAACTCAATAGAAAATTTTGAAATAATATGTTGTGGTTTATATATCATTCAAATAACGACGGGTTTTTTTCAATAAATAAAATCAGTTTAAGATAATTAAAAAAAGCGCCTGGATTGATAAATTTATTATTTTGTGAACGTTGGAAAAAATTGTTACACCATTTTTCATATTTATCCATGTCAATGTAGCGGTTGACTTTAGGATTTGATTTAGCTTGCCCGATGATCTCAGTAATTTTATTTTTATCCTTCAAAGCACGCATAAATACGGTAGGAATGGTTGCACCGCTTTTATCGTTTCTCCAGCGAATTTCGTCCGGTAAAAAGCCTTCCATTGCTCTTCGTATAGTGTATCGTAAAATACCGTCTCGTGCTTTTAGCCTGGGAGGCATAGAAAGATAAAACTCAATTAAATCTTTATCGAGCAATGGATACCTGTATTCAATTCCGAACTGCTTAGCTGCAAGAGAACTATATTCCAGTCTTTGGGCAACATGTTGGTGGCTTATTCTTTCAATGGATTGATCAATAAGATTTTCTTTTTTAATATTTTTATAATAATTAAAATAACGCGACTTAATACCCATTGACTCGTTGAAAGATTTACTTAAAGCCAGGTTCTTGTATTTTTTTACCCACCACTTTTTACCCTTAATTAATGATAATAATGTATTTGTTAAATTGGGTAAATATGATTTGATATGTTTTTTTATAATGATTAATAAGATTTTAAATAAACTAAAACCCTGATTTTTTAAATCTTCTTTGAGTTGTTTGTGGTTTAAAATTTCTGTTAAATAGTTGCCCGATTTAGAGGTTACCACTTCGTCGCCACCAAATCCGGAAAATAAAACCTGTATATTTTGTTCTCCTGCTGTTTGGTATAGGTGGTCAGAAAATACACTAAAGTTTTGCTGAACAATGCATTTGTTGAGAGAGAGGCTGTTTTCTATGGCATCAATAATTCCTGTTTTTTCAGAAGTTATATAAAAACGCTCTTTTATTTTGCAATACTCAGTAAGTAAACTGATATATTTCTTTTCATCCTTAAAAGGATGTATTTTACCAACCTTTTTTTCAGGCATTACATGGGAAAAAGTTTTAACCGGCACATTTTGCGATGCAATGGATGTAATGGTTGATGAATCGATACCTCCACTCAATTCTGTTCCGTAGTTTAATGAATCTCTTAATCTGTGTTTAGCTGCCTGGAAAAGAAGTTTTTTGAAATGGTTTAAATATTCCGAATCATTCTGAAAGTTGGTTTTGGCTGGTTTAAGTTTCCAGTAGGGCGAAATGGTTATTTTTTCGTCATTTATGTGAAGGTAATGTGCTGGAGGAAGTTTTTTTATTTCATTGAAAGTTGACCTGAAATGTTCTGATTTGATGATTGATAGGGTGTCAGCAATAAATTGCTGGTCAATGGTTAGATTTAAGTTTTGCTGACTTAAAATTCCGCGTATCTCAGTCGAAAAAATAAGTTGATTATCATCAAGATAATAATTAAAAGGCTTTACCCCAAAATGGTCTCTGGCACAGAAGAATTCTTTATTTTCAATATCCCAAATAGCAAAAGAAAAATCGCCGGTTAAATATTTAGGACAATCAGTTTTCCATTGCTGAAAACAATGGAGTATTAATTCATTTTCAGAAATATTATGATTTTCTAATTTGAGTTGTTTAATTAATGATTCCCGATTATCAATTCTGCAATCGCCAACCATTAGAAAAGGATGCTTAAGGAAATCAGAATGATCCAGGTTGCTATATTTTGTTGGGAAATATTCTACTGTACCAAATCCGTAATTTTCTTTGCAGTGAATTGATTGTTTTAATTCTTTTCCAAACGCTAATTCTTTTAGCGCCGATTTTACTTCTTTTTCATTTAATGCATTACCTCTAAAATATATTTTCCCAAATATTGATTGCATATATATTTTTATTGATAAAAAAACAAGATCATTTTAAACATTTTTATCAAAGGTAATACAATATTATTTAGCCTGACTTATAATAAAATAGTATTATTTTCAATATTTATGAATTTATTGGGTTAAACCGTTTTTTTAAAATTAAAACGAAAGGAATAGCAAGAAATGCCAGCATTGAAGCTATTTTGTACGTATCAATTAGTCCGATAAAATCGCTTAATAGCCCAATCAAAAAAGATGTTACCGAGGTAGAAACAAAAGAAATAAACATAAATATTCCACTTAGAAAAGCCTGGTGTTCTGAATCAATATCCATAACAAGGGCTAAAATAACCGGTGTAGAAGAAATAAGAAAAAAACCAAGTAATAGCAATACCGGAAACATCATACCTCCTTCGGCATATACAAATGCCAACATTAAAAAGGGAGAAACCAAAATGATGATTGTTAGCATCTTTAAACGGCCAATTTTATCAGAAAAAGTACCTGAAAGGTAGGCACCTGCTGCACCTGCAAATTCGAAAACTGAAAGAGAAATACCTCCCAGCCACAAACTTCCTCCTTTTTCATCTAAATAAGTGGGTAAAAAATTGGTTAATGAAGTTTTCATAAAACCACGAAAAAACATTATCCCGGCAATAAGCAAAAAGAAGGGTAAGTGCTCTTTAAAGGTAGCTTTTATTCCTTCCATCGGGTGAGTTTTGTTAATACTTTTCGAAACGTTGATATTTCTTAATCTAAAGTAAAGTATAACCGAAGCAAAAAGCCCAAATGGAATCAAGCGAAAAGTTCCTTCGAGGGTCCAGTAGTTTACAGCAGCTACAATAACCAATGGCCCAATGGTTCTGGCAGCTTCTCCGCCCAACATATAAAAACTCATACCTTTCCCAATTCGATCTCCTGCAATTTTTTTTATAAGTACAGGCGTTGGCACATGAAACATGGCATTGCTAATACCCATAACAAACAACATAACTAGCAGGATGATGTAATAAGGAGCAAGCCCAATAAGGCTCATACAAATGGTTGTAATGGCTGGAGCCAGAATGACCAGATACCTTATTTTTAAATTGTCGGCAATAATTCCAATAAATGGATTAAAAAGTGAAGGTATTTGTTGGGCAACAAAAAGTAAACTAACCAGTGTATTGTTAATGTTAAGTTTTTCTTTTAAAAGCGGCACGATAGGAGCAAGGAAAGCTGAATACACATCGTGCATGAAATGTGCAAAAGAAATGCTGATTACGTTTTTAAGCTGAAATGTTTTTTGTTTTTCCATGAATCAGATAGCCGGGACAGAGCCCGGCTAAAGATTAAATTTGAGTGATAAGCTCTTTCATGATAAGTGTCATTTTGGTTTCTGCTTTAGCAGCAACTTTCTGGACTTCCTCGTGTGTTACCTGCACAATTTTTCCGGGAACTCCCAAATCTGTAATAATGGAAATGGCAAAACACGGTATTCCCATGTGTTTTGCAACAATAACTTCAGGCACAGTTGACATTCCAACAGTGTCGCCACCAATAATTCTAAAATATTTATATTCTTTGGGTGTTTCGAAAGTTGGTCCTGTTGTTGCAACATAACATCCCACTTGTATTTTTAAATTATTTTTTTTGGCAACACGTTTTGCCTTTTCAATTAAAATATGATCGTAAGGTTCGCTCATATCGGGAAAACGAGTACCTAATTCATTTTGGTTTTTGCCAATCAGCGGATTTGGGATAAGATTAATATGGTCGTCCAAGATCATTAAGTCGCCAATTTCATAATCGGGGTTAACACCGCCACTGGCGTTAGAAACCAAAAGAGTTTTTATGCCAAGCAATCTCATTATCCGCACTGGAAAAGTAACTTCTTGCATGGAATACCCCTCGTAATAATGAAACCGCCCTTGCATGGCAACGATATTTTTCCCTCCCAGTTTACCAAAAATTAATCGGCCATGGTGGCCCTCAACTGTTGATACTGGGAAATTTGGAATATCTTCATAATCCAGGGTTTTTTCAATTTCAATTTCTTTTACCAACCCTCCTAGCCCTGTTCCTAAAATAATTCCTACTTCTGGTTCAAAGGTGGTTTTATCCCGGATAAAGGAAACTGTGCTTTTTATTGTTTCTAACATAATCTATAATTTGCTGGTTAAAATTATCTGTTTTGTTATTTAAAAACCGGACATTAATCGGAATATAAAAAAAAGAATTTTTTAGGTTATCCGCAATATTAGTAAATTTGTGCAAACGCATGGCATCTTTTTCTGTCGTAATAATTATTTTGTTGGATGATCCGATTGTGTTAAACTTTTGTTCAATTATTTTTAAGTCTGAATTCTTAAAGTCATAATGGTCAGGGAATTGTATTTTGCTGATCTTTTTCGAAATGTTTTCTTTAATATGATTTTCCAATAATTTTGGATTTGCAATTCCTGTAACAATAAGTACATGAGGTTCTACATCTGATATTTTTGATGATGTATTATTAAAAACAGGTGTTAAATTGCCATAATCAAAAGTTGTAAAATATACATCCTGAAAAGGATATGGGCGTAATTCATTAAAAATAATTCTTCGCTCAATAGGTTTTATATTTTGGGGTGCTTTTGTGATGATAATGATGCTTGCACGTTTTTTTTCAAATGCTTGTTCACGAAGGTTTCCCAGCGGAAGCATAAAATCTTTGTCGATAGGCCGGGCATAATCAACCAGCAAAATTGAAAGATTGGTTTGAACCTGTCGGTGCTGAAAAGCATCATCTAATAATATTACATCAAGCTCTTTGTTCTTTTGCAAAAGCATTTGTATTCCTCTAACTCTTTTGGTGTCAACAGCGACTTCAATGTCAGGAAATTTTTGTTTTATTTGCCTTGGCTCATCACCAATTTCTTTAGCTGTTGATTGATTGTCGGCCAGAATAAAACCTTTGGTTTTTCTTTTATAGCCGCGGCTTAATGTTGCCACTTTGAATTCTGATTTTAATAAATCAGCCAAGTATTCAACATGGGGAGTTTTTCCGGTACCTCCAACAGTTATGTTTCCAATAGAAAGTACCGGGATATTAAATTGTGTCGATTTAAAAAAGCCATAATCATATAACCTGTTGCGGATATAAATGATAAATCCATAAATTAAACTAAGGGGGAGTAAAACTGGGCTTAATAGTTTTCTGAAATTGTTTGGCATAGATTTTCAGTATCTTACATTTAAAATTGTAAGCCGCTAAAATACTAATTTTTTGAGTGTTTCGTGTAAAATCACAACAACTTTTTCTTTAATCCTTAAAGTTATCCTTAAACTTTTTAATAAAAATTTATTCTAATATATCGTAAAACAATAAAATTTTTAATGATGAGAATATTACGCATAATATCAGTCTTACTTTTACTTTTTATTTTTAATAAGGGTGTTGCTCAAATTGAAACCCCGAAATTAACGGTTGAAAAAATTATGCAAGTTCCTGATCAGTGGATAGGTAGTCTTCCTGACAATATTTTTTGGTCAGCAAACAGCCAGAAAGTTTATTTTGAATGGAATCCGGAGAAAAATCCCGGAACATCATTATATCATTTCAGCATTACATATCCTAATACTGAAAAAACACCGTTAAAAGAAAAAAAAGAACTCCCATCCCGAAGGGGCGATTATACTCAAAATTATGATAAAAAAGTTTATAGTAAGTCAGGAGATCTTTATTTATATAATGTAAAAACTGGTAAGCAAAAGTTGATATTTAGCAGTCTGGATTATATTACCTCTGCGCAATTTACTAATAACGATGAGGATATTGCATTTGTTATAGATAATAATTTTTATTTATACACCTTCGGAAAAGGAACAATAAAGCAAATCACAAATATTAAAGAGAAAAATAATTTTTCCGGTAAAAAGGAAGATCACGTTAATAAACAGTGGTATATTAATCAACAAAAAGAACTTTTTAATGTTTTTGAGGATCAAAACCGGCAAAAAAGATTTGAAGGGAAGCAACGAATGATTTTGCGGCCAGAAAGGCCAAAGCCTGTATATATTGATGGTGATCGGGTTTTTAATTTGCAAATAAGTCCTGATAACCGGTTTGTAACGTTTGTTGTTGCAAATTCTGGAGGAGAGGATAAATCAACAGAATTTATGCGGTATGTTACAGAGTCTGGATATGCTATATCAGACAAGGCCCGTGCAAAAGTTGGTGGGCCTCAAACCGTATTTGATTTATATGTAATTGATACACAAAAAGACAGCTCCTATAAAGTAGTTGCAGATGATATTCCCGGTATTGATGAATGGCCTGAATATTTTAAAGAATATGGGAAAGAGTTTTCTGAACCACGTAAAGTTAGTGTTTTTGGAACAAAATGGTCCGACGATAATAAATATGCTGTTGTTGAAATTCGTTCGTTAGATAATAAAGATCGCTGGATTATGTTACTGAATCCGGAAACGGGAAAATTGGATTTACTGGACAGGCAAAGAGACGAAGCCTGGATTGCGGGCCCTGGAATCTCTGGTTGGGGATTTTATGGTGTGCTGGAATGGATGCCTGATAATAAGCATATATGGTTTCAATCCGAAGAATCGGGATATTCACATATCTATAAAGTAAATGTAGAAACCAAACAAAAATCAGCCATAACGGGAGGTAAATTCGAAGTATACGATCCTTTTATATCCAAAGATGGAAAGTTTTGGTATTTCACATCCAATGAGGGTGATCCCGGTATAAGGCATTTTTATAAAAAACCATTAAATGGCGGCCCGAGCATTAGATTAACAAATATGAAAGGTAATAACGAAGTTACCCTTTCGCCCGATGAGAAATGGATGGCAATTCGTTACTCGTATACCAATAAACCATGGGAAATTTATTTGCAGCGTAATAAACCTGGTGCCACACCAAAAAAGATCACATCTTCTGTAACCGAAGAATTTCAATCTTATGCCTGGCGTGATCCGGAAGTAATTACTTTCAAAGCAAGAGATGGACAAGATGTTTATGCACGTATTTACCGGCCAGAAAAAACAGTAAAAAATGATGCTGCTGTAATTTTTGTTCACGGGGCTGGATATTTGCAAAATGCGCACAAATGGTGGAGCAACTATTTTAGAGAATATATGTTTCACAATTTACTGGCTGATAAAGGGTTTACCATTTTGGATATAGATTATAGAGGAAGCGCTGGCTATGGCAGCGACTGGCGAACCGGAATTTACCGTTATATGGGAGGTAAAGATCTTTCTGATCATGTTGATGGTGCTCATTGGTTAATTGAAAATGAAGATATTTTAAAAGATAAGATTGGAATTTATGGAGGTTCTTATGGAGGATTTATTACTTTAATGGCCCTATTTACCGAACCGGATGTATTTGCTGCTGGAGCTGCTCTCCGGTCTGTTACAGACTGGGCGCATTATCACCACTCATATACATCAAATATTCTAAATACACCACAAACCGATAGTATTGCTTATCGCAGAAGTTCTCCTATTTATTTTGCCGAAGGGTTAGAAGCTCCACTTTTAATGTGTCATGGAATGGTTGATGATAATGTTCAGTTTCAGGATATTGTACGATTAACCCAGCGATTAATTGAACTGGGAAAAGATGATTGGGAACTGGCCGTTTATCCGGTAGAACCGCATTCGTTTACAGAACCCAGTAGCTGGACTGATGAATATAAAAGAATATTAAAGCTTTTTGAAGCTAATCTTGTGGATTAGTTTAATCCAGGATTTATTCTGGCCTATTAATGTCTAAAATTCACTAACAGAACCTTTTTTCGGGTAGTCGATCGTATAATGTAAACCTCGGCTTTCGTGAAGGTTCTTAGCCATTTTTATGATTAGATAGCCTACATTAATTAGATTTCTTAGTTCGCAAAGCTTTTGGGATAATATGGATTTTTCATATAGCTCTTCAGTTTCATTAAAAATAATTTCCAGGCGACGCAAAGCTCTTTCTAAACGGAGGTTAGAGCGTACAATTCCTACATAATTACTCATGATTTGCTGAACTTCTTTGTAATTCTGAGTAATCATTATCATCTCTTCCGGATAAGTTGTTCCGTGGGCATTCCATTCCGGGATGTTTTTTTGTATATTTATTTTTTGTGCCAGGTTTATTGAATCCCTGGCTGCCCTGTCGGCATAAACTACGGCTTCCGATAAAGAGTTGCTGGCTAAACGGTTGGCTCCGTGTAATCCGGTAGATGATACTTCCCCTGCAGCATAAAGCCTGTTTACAGAGCTACGGCCATGCATATCAACTTTTATTCCACCACACATATAATGGGCAGCCGGAACAACAGGTATTGGATCTTTCGTAATATCAATATTTAGCGATAAACATTTTTGATAAATATTGGGAAAATGTTCTTTTAACTTTTCAGAATCGAGATGCGAACAATCAAGGTGAACATAATCGTCTCCACGGATTTTCATTTCATGGTCAATGGCTCGGGCAACAATATCTCTTGGTGCCAGACAACCACGTTTGTCGTATTTTGGCATAAATTCTTTTCCGTCGGTAGTTTTTAAAATGGCTCCAAATCCGCGTAAAGCTTCAGTGATTAGAAATGATGGCCTTTCGCCGGGATTATATAAAGAAGTGGGATGGAACTGAATAAATTCCATGTTTTCAATAATTCCTTTGGCCCGGTAAATCATTGCAATACCATCACCTGTTGCAATTTTGGGGTTCGTGGTAGTATCGTATAAGTTGCCAGTACCACCAGTGGCTATTAAGGTCGTTTTGGATAAAAATGTATGTACCTGATCTGTTTTTAAATCAAGCACATAAGCACCAAAACATTCGGTATCTTTATGGTTTCGTTTAACCAATTTTCCTAAATGATGTTGGGTAATGATATCAACCGCAAAATGATATTCTAATATTTTTATGTTTGGATTTGCTTTGACTTGTCTTACCAGTGAGTTTTGAATTTCTTCTCCTGTATTGTCTTTGTGATGCAATACTCTGTATTCGGAGTGCCCGCCTTCACGTCCTAAGTCATAATTCCCTTTTTCGTTTCGATCAAATTTTACGCCCCACTCGATTAATTGTTTTATCTGATCGGGAGCTTTCCGGACTACCATCTCTACCACTTCTTTATTGCATAAACCATCGCCGGCAATCAAGGTGTCTTGTATATGTTTTTCGTAGTTGTCGGGTTTATATGTTACTGCAGCAATTCCTCCCTGAGCATACTTGGTGTTGGTTTCTTGTACATCTGTTTTGCTGATTAAAATAACTTTTCCATGTTCGGCAACTTTTAATGCATAGCTTAAACCTGCTATACCGGTACCAATAACCAAAAAATCGGTTTTTCTAACCATAGTTTGTGAAAATTCATGAAAATGCGAAACAAAGATAAAAATATAAAATTTGTCGGACAGCCGATTTTGAAATAAATATTAAAATTGATAAATGCAGTAAACGTACAAAGCTTAATTAACAAGCATCAGAGCGACTACTATTATAAGGCATTTAAAATCAGGGCTCAGATTATAACAATGCTATTCGGCATATTGAGCTGTTGTGATTCAATGACAGAGATATGCGGTAAGCGTATTAGGTGGAAAACTAAACCAATTTAGGTTTGGAAAAAGCTCCAGCAAAAGTTCATGACAAATACTTTTTAAAAAGCCTTGAACTTATATCGCTTAACATGATTGTATTTAACCGGTCTTATAACTATTACCATCAATTTGCTTTATGGACAAGTTGTTGCCAATAATACTAAAAAAGTTGCAAGTGGTTCAAATATGGTGTATATTTACACCAAAAAAAGAAAACGATGCCAAGACAAAGTATATCTTTCTCGAAACCAAATGATGAGTGGTTAAAAGCTCAAATAGACAATGATGAATATTCCAGTAAAAGTGAACTTGTCAATGATTTGATTAGACAGGCTCGAAAACAGCATGCTCATATTGACTGGATTAGGGCAAAACTAGAAAAATCCGAAAGAAGTGGATTTACTAGTGACAGCAAAGAGCAAATTTTAAAACAGTCAAAGAATTTACTTAGTGGCTGATTATAGATTAAGTAATACTGCAAAAGAGGACCTGATCCGCATTCATCATTTCGGAGTCCAAAAATTTGGAATTACTCAAGCAGACAAATACTTTGAGTTATTTTTTGATTATTTTGAAATTATTGCTCAAAGACCATTTTCATTTGAATCTGTGGACTATATAAAAGAAGGATATAGAAGATGCCCTTGTGGCTCTGACACTATATATTACAGAATTAATGATAATATGGTTGAGATAATGGCAATTGTTGGAATGCAAGATTTAAAAAATATACTTTGATTTATTTTTATATAACACTGACTGCTAAACTTTAGTAAATTATTCATAGATTAAAAAGCTCTGTTGACAGCAAGGGGTTTAACCGACTTTCACTGAATGGATTAGGCGAACGGGTACCCATGCAGGAATGGTCTTTTTGTAAAGCTTCAGGAGAATGAAAAAATGTTGTAATCGAATGTTATGATATCAAAACATTTTCGACTATTTTTGTCCAATTATTTTACCTGCCGTATTCATAAATATTAATGAATAGTGCAGGTTAACCTTAATAAGAAATAATAATTAAAAAAATATGGCTCAGGAAGATTTATTTAAAAAGTTAATTGCACATTCAAAAGAGTACGGATATATTTTTCAATCGAGTGAAATTTACGACGGGCTCAGCGCTGTTTATGATTACGGACAATATGGAGTTGATCTAAAGAACAATATTAAGCAATACTGGTGGGATTCGATGGTAAAAATGAATGAAAATATTGTAGGCCTTGATGCCGCTATTTTTATGCATCCCGAAACCTGGAATGCTTCAGGACACCTTACTGCATTTAACGATCCGTTAATCGACAACAAAGACTCGAAAAAAAGATACCGGGCCGATGAATTAATAGAAGATTATATTGGTAAATACCAACAAAAAATAGATAAAGAAGTTGCCAAAGGACGTAAAAAGTTTGGCGATGATTTTGACGAGGAACAATTGCTGGAAACCAATCCTAATGTTATCAGAAATCAGAAAAAAATCGATGAAATAAATGGCCGGTTGGTTAAAGCATTAGAAAATGATGATTTGAATGAGATTAAACAAATCATTTTGGATTATGAAATTGCTGATCCGGTATCGGGATCAAAAAACTGGACTGATGTTAGGCAGTTTAACCTGATGTTTGAAACCAAACTGGGCTCTTTGGCCGAAGGTGCCAACAAGATATATTTACGGCCAGAAACAGCTCAGGGTATTTTTGTGAATTACCTGAATGTACAGAAAACTGGGCGAATGAAACTTCCTTTTGGTATTGCACAGATAGGTAAAGCTTTCCGTAACGAAATTGTAGCCCGCCAGTTTATTTTCCGTATGCGCGAATTTGAGCAGATGGAAATGCAATATTTTGTAAAACCCGGAACCGAAAAAGAGTGGTTCGAACACTGGAAAAACTTACGAATAAAGTGGCACGAAGCCATGGGATTGCCCAAAGAAAAATATCGTTTGCACGAACACGATAAATTGGCACATTATGCCAATGCAGCGTATGATATTGAGTTTGAATTTCCGTTTGGTTTTAAAGAACTTGAAGGTATCCATTCCCGAACTGATTTTGATTTATCGAAGCACCAGGAGTTTTCAGGCAAAAAAATGCAATATTACGACCCTGAATCGGGCAAGAGCTTTGTTCCTTATGTGGTAGAAACTTCTATCGGACTTGACAGAACATTTTTATCCATTTTAACTGCTGCATATTGCGAAGAAGAGATTAAAAAAGAAAACGGCGATGTAGATACCCGTGTGGTTTTAAAAATTCCTCCTGCGTTAGCACCGATTAAACTTTCTGTTTTACCCCTGGTAAAAAAAGATGGCTTGCCTGAAAAAGCACGTGAGATAATGGATGAATTAAAGATCGATTTCATGTGCCAGTATGACGAGAAAGACTCGATTGGCCGCCGTTACCGACGGCAGGATGCCATTGGAACACCCTACTGTATTACCATTGATCATCAAACATTAGAGGATAATACCGTTACGATACGTGACCGGGACAGCATGGAGCAGGAGCGCGTTCAGGTAGATGAACTGGCCGGGATTGTGGATGAAAAAGTGAGCATGAAAAAATTGTTGAAGAAGGTGTATTAATTTTGATTAATGAATATTGATTAGCGATTTTTGATTTCAGAAGTAATAAGCAGTTTTGATAATAGTTGTTAATTCATATATTGAAATCATAGCAAGAAGATTTCGGTCTTATATAATTGAGATTCAGTTATTCAACAGTAAGTGAAAAAAAAGAAAAAAGTTCTCATAATAACTTATTACTGGCCACCAAGTGGTGGTGCGGGGGTACAGCGATGGCTTAAATTTGCCAAGTATCTGCCCGAATTTGGTTGGCAGCCAGTTGTTTATACCCCAGACAATGGAGAGACTCCTGTTGCAGACGAGTCTCTTAATAAAGATATCTCTCCGGAAACAATTGTTATTAGAAAAAAAATATGGGAGCCATATGATTGGTATAAAAGATTTGTAAGGCAGAAAAAGGATGAAAAAATAAATGTAGGTTTTTTATCAGAGCAGGAAAAACCAAGGTTATTCGAAAAAATATCTGTTTGGATAAGAGGTAATTTGTTCATTCCTGATGCAAGAAAATTCTGGATTAAACCTTCGGTAAAATTTTTAAAGCAATATATTGTTGAAAACAATATTGAAACCATCGTTTCAACAGGCCCTCCACACAGTATGCATTTGATAGCATTAAAATTAAAAGAGAAATTAAATATCAAATGGATTGCCGATTTTCGGGATCCCTGGACTAATATTGATTTTTATGATGATTTAATGCTGACAAAAAGATCGGATAGAAAACACCGTAAGCTTGAAAAAAGTGTACTGCAAAATGCGGATTGTGTTCTGACTGTTGGAAAAACATTAGGCGACGAACTAAAACAACTGGGTGCAAACAAAGTTGAAGTGATTACCAATGGATTTGATGCGTCAGATTTTCAGGACAAAGAAGTTGATCTGGATAAAAAATTCACAATTGTACATATTGGAAGTATGCCGAGATCAAGAAATCCGGTTTCTTTGTGGAAAGCATTAAGCAAGCTGGTTGAAAACAATGCTGATTTTAGGAATGACTTAGAAATAAAACTTGTTGGTAAATGTGACTTCCAGGTATATCAATCGATCTCTGATTTTGGTTTATCAAATTATGTAAAGAGGGTAGATTATGTTGCTCATAGTGCATTAGGAAATATTCAAAAATCAGCACAAGTATTATTATTGGTGATTAATAATACGCAAAATGCAAAAGGAATTCTAACAGGTAAATTTTTCGAATACCTTGCAGCCAAAAGGCCTATATTGGCGATTGGTCCACCTGATGGAGATGTTGCAAAAATTCTGGAAGAAACACATGCAGGCGAAATTGTTGATTTTAATGATTTGGAAGCTCTTGAAAAAGTAATTAAAAGTTTTTTTGAAAAATATAAAAAGCATCAACTTTTTTCTGAGTCGACTGGTATTGATCAGTTTGGGCGCAAAAAATTAACTAAACAATTGGCCGGCCTAATGAATGCTTTATAATTCTTAAAATCAATTTATGTTCAATAAAATCCGTGCTTCGGAATTTTATAAAAATGTATTAACATTAGTTAGTGGTACTGCCATTGCCCAGACCATTCCTGTTTTAATCAGCCCTCTTTTAACAAGATTATATTCTCCCTCGGATTTTGGTTTGATAGCATTGTATCTAGCCATCGTAAATATTTTTGTTATTGTTGCTACAGGGCGTTATAATCTAGCCATTATGTTGCCCGAAGATGAGAAGGAAGCCTCTGATTTAAGATATTTGTCTATATATATCAATTTTTTAGTTAGCATTATTTTATTCCTGATCATATTGTTTTTTAATCATCAAATAACGAGTATCCTCGACAATGATGATATTTCTGTGTGGTTGTATTTTATTCCTTTATCTGTTTTCATTCGGGCCCTTTTCCAGATTTATCAGTATTATGAAAACAGGAGAAAACATTATAAATCAATATCGTTTGCAAACGTATCACAATCTCTATGGACATCTTTAACGAGAGCAGGAATGGGGTTTATGCACTTAGGCAATTTTGGAATGATTGTGAGCAGCATTATTGGAGCTATTACAGGCAGCTTACATATTCGTTATTTATCATCAAAAAAAGATATTATTAAATATCAAAAACCATCTTTAGATTCTTTAAAAATAGTGGCCAAAAGATTTAAGAAGTTTCCTTTATTTACAATGCCTTCCAATGGATTAAATACAATTTCTGTTCAAATACCTGTAATTTTATTAACCCGTTTTTTTAGTTCAAGTATTGTTGGCTTTTATTCTTTTTCACACAGAATGCTAAGTATGCCCATGTTTATTATCGGACGTAGCTTTGCTCAGGTTTATTTTCAAAAAGCATCTACATTAAGAAATAAAAAGAAGGAATTAGCTAACTTTACTTATTCAGTTTATAAAAAGCTATTAATCATTGGTATAATACCTATGAGTATTATTGGTGTTTGGGGCGATTATATTTTTAGTTTTGTTTTTGGCAGTGAATGGGTTATTGCGGGTGTATATTCCCAGTTTTTAAGTATTTGGTTTTTGTTTAATTTTATTTCATCTCCATTATCACAGCTTTTTTCGGTATTGGAAAAACAACAGAAAAGTTTAGTTGTTAATACAATATTATTAATATTCAGAGCAACACCTTTAATTATTGGTGGATTATTGTATGCAGATAGTGCTTTAAATGTTATTAT
>CAZSIC010000016.1:0-45396 GCA_964606845.1 uncultured Bacteroidales bacterium | reverse complement strand
AGCTGTCACGATGGAGAGGGCAGTCTCTTGCCCTCTCTCAATTAATCCCAAAGATCCTGAAAGATTGCGCGAATCGATCACCGATATTTTTTTATTAAACTCTTTACTTATTTTTCCGGCTGTTTTTACACTATTTTGGTAGGTTCCGCTAAACTTACTGGTAAGATGCACTGCAATAACTGAATCATAATGCGAGGCAAGGTAAGCATATAAATTCTCAAATGCTTTTTCGTTGGGTTGGGCTGTTTTAGCAAATTCTTTATTTTGATCAACCAGATCGTAAAAATTCTCAGGATGCATTGTAACCTTATCCAAATAGTGATTCTCTCCAATAAAAATATTAATAGGGATATAATGAATTTGGTGATGATCGATTAATTCGGGTGACAAATCACAGGATGTGTCGGTTACAAGAGCAATTTTATGCTTTCTTTTATGAGCCACTTCATATTGCCGGTACATATCATCAGCTTTCTGATAGGCCATTACTCCAAAATCTTTTACTGCATTAAAAAGTTTTTGTGGCTGGTCGGTATGAATATGAATTCGTACCATTTTTTCGGAACCGGCAATAACCGTCGAATCACCATAAGGCTTAATAATATCTCTTAATTTGGTTTTATCAATCTTTTCAGCTTTTATAAGTGCTTCGGTACAATATCGATAGGTTAGAGTTTCATGCGAAATCGAATCATCAAAGTTTAATTCAATAGGATCTTCTTTAGATGTAATCAATTTACGAATATCCTTTGTTTTTATTAATTCTAATATCCCTTCAAGAAATAAAACAAACCCTTTAGCGCCGGCATCAACAACATTTGATTTAGCCAGGATTTTTAACTTATGGGTTGTTTCGGACAAAGATTTTTTAGCCACATGGTACGAATCAATCATTAATTCCTGAAAATCCTTCACCTTTTCTTTGCTAGAATATATGTGCTCTGCCCATTCTCTGATAACTGTCAGCATGGTGCCTTCAACAGGTTCGGAAATCGCTTCGTAAATATAATCAACAGCATTTTTAACCGATTGAGCAAAATTTTCAATACTCATTTCGTTACAATCACAAGTTTCGTTGCTTGTACCGTAAAGAAACTGAGCAAAAATTACACCCGAATTACCACGTGCTCCGTCTAAAGCAGCATTGGCAATTGAATCAGCTGTTTCTTTGTATGATTTATCAGGCCTTATTTTCTCAATTATAGAACGTATGGTTGAAGCTAGATTAGAACCTGTATCGGCATCTGGAACAGGAAAAACATTGATATCGTTCAATTCTTTTTGATGTTCAATAATTTTATGGGCGCCAGCCAGGAATATATAATATAAATTCTTCCCGGTAAGTATAGATATGTTTTCTGATGGTTTCATTTAAAATAATTTTCTTAATCAAAAATAATATTTTTGATTACATAATTGTATTAATTTTTAAACAAACAACCATATTAAATAAATTGTTTTGGGTAATTGATTAATTTTAAAAAATTGATTAACTAAAATCTTATCATAACTATTTGGTAGTTTATAAAGCTATAATATTTATCCGTCAAAAAAATATAAAATCTTATTTGTTTAATTGTTATTTTTTCTATACATTATAGGTGTTTTAGATACAGTAACCTAAACGATAAAGATGAACTCTTTAAACACTCTGACACTTACCTTAATTTTCTGTATCCTTTCATTCAATATCTTTGCACAACACAATGCAATGGCTGGTTCGCCATATATTCAAAACTATACCAGCGAAGATTATAATACACCTGAAGATCAAATTTGGTTAATTATTCAAGATACTCAGGGATTAATGTATTTTGCAAATAACAACGGAGTGTTAGAATTTGACGGGAATACCTGGAGATTAATTGAAATTCCAAACAAATCAACCATCCGCTCTTTTGCACTTGACCAAAATACCGGTCGCATTTATGTAGGTGCTGTTGGCGATTTTGGTTACCTCAAAACAGATAGTACCGGGAAAAAACATTTTTTTTCACTTGTCGATAAAATTCCAGATAAATTCAAAAGTTTCGAAGATGTATGGCATATTAGTGTTATTGACCATCAAGTAATTTTCAGAACAACATCATCCATTTATTTATATCAAAACGATACCATAAAAACTATACTTCCAACCGACAGGTTTCACACATCATTTAACATTGATAATAAATTTTATGTTCGCGAATGGGATAAAGGATTATATGTGCTTAATGGCTACTCGTTACAATTTATTGGACAAAGCAACATTTTTGCCAATATACGTATTTATGCTATGTTGCCCTATAAAGAGAATAAAATTCTAATTGTAACAAGAAATCACGGAATATATATTTATTCTCCAAAATCTGAAATCAACCGTTTTATAAAACCAGATAACTTTGATCATATAAACCATTTCTTAATAGAAAATCAGCCTTATTGTGGAGAAAAAAGAAATGATAACGAATTTATTATTGGAACCTTACAGAATGGGATATTAATTTTTAATGAAAAAGGAGAAATTACTCAACAAATTGATAAAGCTTCCGGATTAAATAATTCAAACGTATTAAGCCTGTTTGTTGACAATCAAAGTAATTTATGGGCAGGACTAAATAATGGAATATCATACATCATCAAAAATTCGCCCTTTTTAATTTTTAATGAAAAAAATGGGTTAGAAGGAACGGCCTATATGGCTAAAAAATTTAACAATAAACTCTACATAGGCACTTCTTTGGGTTTATTTTATGAAGAACACCCAAATCAATTCAAATTAATTGACAACACAAAGGGACAAAGCTGGCATATAACAAAAATTGGTCAAAATTTATTTTTAGGTCATTCGGATGGAGTATTTTTAATTAATAAGAACCAGGCGGTAAATATTTCTCCCAACATTGGTACTGTATGGTCGTTGGAAAAAATACAAAACAAACCATATATTCTTGCAGCAACTAATAATGGTTTATATATTATTAAATTGAAAGATAATGGATGGCAGTTTGAGCATAAAGTAAAAGGTTTTAAGGAATCATCAAGGTATATTCAGATTGAAAAAGACAACACTATTTGGGTTAGTCATCCAAACAAAGGGATATTTAAACTCAAGTTATCTCCACAACTTGATACTGTAATTGAAACTGAATTTTATGATACAAGTTATGGGCTGCCCTCAAATACTCACAACTATGTTTTTAAAATTAAAAATAATAATCTCGAATCGGAAATTATTTTTGGAACTGAAAAAGGGATATATCAATATAATAAACAAACGAACTATTTTAAACCACATCCGGAATTTTCTTTTTTGCCTGAAAAAGGATTTATTGATGAATTTGTTCAGGATGATAAAGGAAATATCTATTACCAGCAGGGAGATGAAAAAGGTGTTTTATTAAAACAAAAAGATGATACCTATAAAATTGACAGAACTGCATTTTTAAAGCTTAAAGGATTATTTATAGAACATATTTCGATCATTGACAGCAAAAGAATTTTGTATTCGTGCAAAGAAGGAGTGATTCAATACAATCCTAAAAAGAAAATTAATTTCAACCAGCCTTATAAAGCAGTTATCAGGAAAATAACGGCCAACGACTCACTGGTTTATGAAGGAAACGACTCGATAGAAGAAATCAAGCTTCCTTACAAATTGAACAACCTAAATTTTATTTTTTCTGCGCTATACTTTGAATATCCTGAAAAAACCGAATTTAGTTTTTACCTGGAAGGTTTTAATTCACCCGACGATGGATGGTCCAGGTGGTCAACAAAAACTGAAAAGGAATATACAAATTTAAATCATGGTAAATACATTTTTAAGGTTAAAGCCAGAAATATTTATGAAAAACAAAGTGAAATTGCCGAATTTCATTTTCATATATTAACTCCATGGTATAGAACAATCATTGCATTAATTATTTATGGCATCATAGCTTTGAGTTTAATAGGATTTATTATAAAATACTATACCCAGCGATTGCAAAGAGAAAAAGAAAATTTGGAAAAACTAGTAAAAGAACGAACGAAAGAGATTATCAGGCAAAAAGAAAATATTGAAAAAATAAATAAACAATTAAAAAAATTATCGATCGTCGCCAGCAAAACTAGCAATGCAGTAATAATTTTTAGTTATGATGGAATAATAGAATGGTTTAATGATGCATTTAGCAAAATCTATGGATATTCATTTGATGAGTTCATAAAAGAAAAAGGGAATAATATTTTTAATCCAAGCAGTAACAAAAGAATAAAAAGCTATGTTGAACAATGTTTCCAATGCCGTTCGAGTGTAATTTATGAAACTCACCTCAAAACTAAGGATAACGAACCTGTTTGGGTACAAACTACTTTATCACCCATTATTGATGAAAATGGAAGTATAGAAAAACTGGTTGCCATTGATACAGACATAACAGCCTTAAAAAAAGCCGAAAGCGAAATTATGCAAAAAAATGAAGAAATTCTTTCGCAAAATGAAGAAATGCTGGTACAAAACGAAGAACTCGAAAAACACCGGCATCATTTACAAGAGCTGGTAAAAGAAAGAACTGCAGACCTGGAAAAAGCAAAAGAACGTGCCGAGGAAAGTGACAGGTTAAAATCAGCTTTCCTGGCAAATATGTCGCACGAAATAAGAACCCCTATGAATGCCATCGTAGGCTTTACCGATTTACTAAACGATCCTGATTTATCTGAAGATCAAAAAAAAGAATTGATAAATCATATCAATGCAAATAGCGACACATTGTTGCATTTAATTGATGATATCATTGATTTAGCTAAAATTGAAGCCAACCAGGTTGATATAAATAAAAAAAATTGTCATATATACATTATTGTTCAAGATGTTTATGACACTTTTAACGAAAGAAAGAAAAGTATAGATATAAATAACAATATTGAATTTAAACTAACTGTTGATAAAAGTTTAAAAGGAATAACCCTTTTTACAGATCCATTTCGCCTCCAACAGGTTTTTTCTAATTTGTTACAAAATGCTTTTAAATTCACAGAAAAGGGCACTATTGAAATTGGATATGAATTATTTAAAACAAATGAGAACCCCTTTATCCGTTTTTTCGTAAAAGATACCGGTATAGGGATGGATAAAGATCAACAAAAAATTATTTTCGAACGTTTTAATAAAGCAGAGGATAATAAGAAAAAGCTTTACAGAGGTGCAGGATTAGGATTAGCCATTAGCAAAAGTTTAATAGAACTACTGGGTGGAAATATTATAGTAAAATCTGAAAAAGAAAATCCCGCTGAAAATAAATACGGGTTTTCTGAATTTTACTTTACAATACCATTTATGAATACGCAAGAAAAAAATAATGATATGACACCAAACCAAACAGCAATAAAATCTACAAGCTACAATTGGAGTACCAAAAAGATCCTAATAGCCGAAGACGAAGATAGTAATTATCATTACCTGGAAATGGTGTTAAATAAAACCAAGTCGGAAGTTATTTGGGCAAAAGATGGGATTGAAGCACTTGAAGAATGCAAAAAACACGAACCCGATTTAATTTTAATGGATATTAAAATGCCTAATATGGATGGGCTGGAAGCTACCCGGGAAATAAAAAAGATATATCCCGAAATTCCAATTATTGCACAAACAGCATTTGCAATGGAAAACGATGAACGATTAAGCCTCGAAGCCGGATGCAACGCCTATTTATCAAAACCAGTAAAAGCAAAAAAATTGTTAAGCACATTGTCAACCTTTTTGCTGAATGAATGAATTAAAATGGGAAATCATCATCAACTTTCTGTTCTTGTTTCTCATCTTGTGGTTTTTGCGCCCATTGATGAATAGCATTACCTTCTACATAAATTGCTTTATAAGGAGTTGTTGGGCAGGCATATTCGCAGGCTCCGCAGCCAATACAAATATCATCGGTAACTTCAGGAATAACGAGGTTACTATGATAAGGAACCATCCGAACAGCTTTTGTTGGGCAATGCTCAGCACAGGCTCCACAATCTGTACCTTCGGTTTCTACAATACAATTCTGTTTTACAAATTGTGCTATTCCAATTTGTGTTTGGCGTTTTTTTGCTAAATCCAATACTTGAATGGCTCCAGTAGGGCATACCTCGGCACATTTTATACAATCGAAGTTACAAAACCCGGCATGATTATCCAGAACAGGTTGCATAAACCCGATTAACCCATAATCGGTATAAGCCGGCTGCAAAACGTGTGTAGGACAAGCACTCACACACAAATGGCAGGCTGTACAGGAATTATTAAATTGATCTATAGAAACAGATCCTGGAGGTGAAACAGCAATATTTCTTTTAGCCGGAAAAGTAGCTGTATCATAAACTTCAATATCCTGTGAACGAGATTTTCCGGCAGCAAAGATCAATGCTAATAAAGCAAAAAACTGCCGGCGGTTATTAGGAGTTTCATCTGTTGGTATCGATTGATTTGGCTTTGAAATTCTTTTTTTGCGTGAATACTGAACACTATTAACCGGGCAAACCGTAAGGCAATTATAACAATTAATACATCGGTCAAATTCAACAGTTTGTTCCGGAATATTTATACAGCCAGCTTTGCACACCTTTTCGCATAATTTGCAGCTTGTGCAAGTGTCTTTATTAATGCTAATTTTAAATAATGAAAACCTTGAAAATAAACCCAAAAAGGTGCCAACAGGACAAATAGTGTTACAATACAAACGTCCTTTAAAAACAGAAAAAGATAAGATTAATAATAGGAAAAAAACAGATACAACAATTACCTGCCAGTGTTGGGGTTTTAAATCAACAACATAAAAAGTATAAATATCAAATTTTTGAAAAACAGAAGCTAACAGATTATTTCCTTTAACAACTACAGGCCTTATAAGCCCGGATGTGATTCGCCCAAAAATACTATAAGGATCCAGTAAAGAAATAATAATCGTTAACCCGGAAAATAATCCAATCATTGCTATGCCTAAAAAAGAGTATCTAATCCAGCGGTATGGCTTTATATAAGAATACTGGTATCTTTTTAAACGTCTTACTTTTTTCGAAATATAACTAAATATATCCTGCAATATTCCCAGCGGGCAAATAAACGAACAGTATACTCTCCCAAAAAGAATGTTTAAAGCTATAATAACTATAAATCCAATACCAGCAATTGTAAACAGGGTTATAAAAGTTAGTAACGAAGGAATAAATTGTAAAAAGAGTACCGAATCGTATATTCTTTCGGGAATGAGTGTTGTAAAATCAACAAACAAAATAAAAAGTAGTAAAAAATAGAGGATTGAAAAAACAACCCTCAATTTTTTTAATGCAGCAAGCTTCATATGCTATACTCTTATTCTGTTAATATTAAGTTTGGTTAAATCAATTTGCCCCACTCCCATTTCGTTTGCTATGGGGATATATTTTGCATCTTCGGGTTCCATCCCAAAAACCTTTGCAGCAGCAGCATCAGCAGCAACCATATCGTTTGAAACAATTAAATATTTCATTTTTATCAAATCAGAGGTTGAAACACCACGTGGCCCATTTTTGGTCATAACATTATAAGCATCAATAATATTTAAATCGGGTTTGCGGTAAGTAGCAAAATCGGCAATACACTGGTTTAAATTATTTCTGTGCCAGTATCTACGGTCCCAAACAATTCCCATAAGATTTTTCATGGCAACGGTTAAACGGGCCGATCCATGATTTTTCAATACAGGAACATTAATCAATACATCCGAACTTAATATAAGCTCATGTACTTTTGCATTTTTAAGATTTTTCCCTTGAGGGATATCAACACTTTGATAATAACTCTCGCTATGTGCCGGAACCACTTTTGCACCGGCATCTTTTGCTGCTTTCTCTATGCCACTGTTTTTATAACAAGCCGACCATTTATCGCAGGTATTGTCGAAAACATACACTTCTTTAGCTCCGGCAGTTAAACAATGATTTACAATACGTTTTATAAGTATCGGGTTGGTATTAGCAGCTCTTTCAGGCGAAACATCCCACCCAATATTGGGTTTAACAACCACAGTTTGGCCTTTTTTTACAAAATTTTGCATTCCTCCCATCGCCTTCATGGCTTTATCAAGCATTAAATCAGGCTCGCCATCACGAACAGCAACCAGATCATAAGGAAGTGTAGAATTTACGGTATTGGCAAAAATTTTTCCGTAACCTCCAAAACTTAAGGCTACTCCGGTAAAAATCCCTGCATTGATCGATTTTATAATAAAATCTCTACGTTTCATAAGCAGTGGTTTTATTAAAACTTAATCCATAAATTTACAAAATATGAAGCAGTTTTAAAAATTAATCCTTAAATTTGATTAATTGATAAAAAATCAATGAATTAAAAATAAAAAATACAGGAATATGGAACCAGGAGCAATTCAGTTATTAAACAGGCAAAATATCCGAAGCATACTATTTGATATTGCAGCCATAGCATTTATTTATTTCGTACCTGCTATTTCGCATTTACTTAGTCTTCCGGTTTATTATATCGAGCCCATGCGATTAATGTTAGTGCTTGCATTAGTGCATACAACAAAGAAAAATGCATATTTAATCGCTTTAACATTACCGTTGTTTTCATTTTTGATTTCGGCACATCCGGTATTTCCCAAAATGATTTTAATCGCTTTTGAATTGAGCTTAAACGTATTTATATTTTACGCTTTGGTTAGCAAATTTAAACATACAATTTTTCCCATATTTATTAGTATAATTGCCAGCAAGATGGTTTATTATGTTATTAAATTTGGATTAATTCAATTAGCTGTTTTAAAATCAGGATTAATTTCTACACCTTTAGCTATGCAGTTAACCACAACCCTTGTTTTTAGTGTTTATTTATATTTATTGTTTAAGAAAAAATAACGATAATCTATTGCTATTTTTCCTGTTAAATAACTTTCTTAACAAGCATTTCTTAGAATAATATAATGATTATTGCTTATACCCTTTCTATTTGTTATTTTTAAGCAATAAAAAATAAAACTCTTACCTTTATATTAACAAAAATGAGAAATATTGTAAAATTTATCGTCCCTCTGCTTCTTGTAATTGCAGTTCCTATTATTCTTTTTACTCTAAAAGATGAAAATGAGATTCAAAAGATAGACCGTGTAACTCAAAAAGTATTTGATCAGTTTAACCCTACCGGCCTTAGTGTTGCCATTGTACAAAATGGAAATATTATTTATGACAAAGCCCTGGGCTATAAAAATGCTGGAAAAATAAACTTTCTGGAAAAAAACGATATTTTTAATATTGCATCTTGTACCAAAGCATTTACTGCAGCTGCAATTGGCAAACTTGTACATGAAGGTTTATTATCGTGGGATGATAAAGTTATAGATTACTACCCTGATTTTAAATTAAATGACCAATGCATCTCAGAAAATTTAACCATAAAAGACATTTTAACCCACCGGAGTGGTTTGGGAACTTTTTATGGTGATTTACTTTGGTATCACTCAGACTACTCTAATAAAGAAATTTTAGAACGAGTGCAACATCTTCCTTTAACAAAACAGTTCCGGACAGAATATGGCTATCAAAACAATATGTATAATTTGGCAGGAGAAATTATTGAAAAAATTACCGGGCAATCGTGGGAAAAATTTATTAAACAAAATTTCATAATTCCTTTAGAAATGAATTCGACCCGAACATCCAGTGATGATTTTGATGGAACAGAATCTCTGGCTTTTCCACATTTTAACGACTCTGTTTTTAGTCCTTATTATTTTGCCGGAGGCAAACCGGCTGCTTCTATATGGTCAAATCCCCGCGAATTAAGTAATTGGCTTACAATGTTATTAAATGACGGCCAATGGAAAAATACACAAATCCTTTCTCCTGAAACTATTAAAGAACTAACCTCTCCCGAAACTATTTTATCTGTTTCTGATGAAAGAAAAAGTTTTGGAATACATTTCAGAACTTATGCGCTGGGTTGGGTTGCTTACGATTATTCAGGATACAAAATTCTGGAACATGGTGGCAGTATGCCCGGATATAGCAGCAAAGTAGCTTTCATTCCTGAAAAAAACACAGGAATAATAATCCTTAATAATGGCTTTAACTTTTTTTCTAACAATGCACTATTGTTTTCTTATTTAGATATTATTCTGGAAAAAGAGATAAATAACTGGCCGGAATATTACCTGCAAAAACAACGCGACTTTAACGATGCAGCTAAAACACTAAATGCTGAGCGAATAGCTCAACGAAAAGAAAATACCAAACCATCTTTGGAATTAACAGAATATACCGGGATTTATGAAGATATCATGTATGGAAAAGCAGAAGTAACAATGGATAAAAATAAGTTAAGCATTACATTTTTACCCTCATCAAAATTTTTACATAGCAAAATGGATCACTGGCATGATAACAGTTTTAAAGTAACCTTTAATGATGTTTATTTACCTTTTGGGATTATTAATTTTGATGTAGATACTTTAACTAACCAGATAAATGGATTTAAAATCGACCTGCCTAATAACGATTTTCATTTTCATAACCTTGATTTCAAAAAAGTTAAATAAGTGATGATGAATCATTTTATCCCTTTAAAATCAATTGGCCAATCATTCAAGGAGTGCTTAAATTGCGGATTAATCATACCTAAAAAAGACACAACTATTATTTTTTACGATAATGATTTTTTAAAAGTAAAAATGAAAGAACTCAAAGAGTCCTTTCCTGAAAACACCATACACGCATCGGCAGTAAAAGCCAATCCACTGGTAAAAATCCTTAAAAAAGTTAAGGCTTTTGGATTCGGTGCAGAAGTAGCTTCTGAAGGTGAATTGTTCCTTGCACAAAAAGCAGGATTTGGCAGTAATCAGATTATCTTCGATTCTCCGGCCAAAACAACCGACGAATTGACCAATGCACTTAAAAATCATATCTACATTAATGCCGATTCATTGATGGAATTGGATCGGATTGCCAAATTAAAGCAAGAGATTGAGTCCAAAAGTCCAATTGGATTAAGAATTAATCCTCAGGTTGGCCTTGGAAAAATAGCATCCACTTCTTTAGCCGGTGAATACTCAAAATTTGGTGTTCCGATTAATCCTTACAGCGATAAAATTATCGATTATTTCATCCATTTCAAATGGCTTAAAGGAATACACATGCATATTGGTTCGCAGGGATGTGAGATGCAATTGCTGCTTAATGGTATTGATAAAGGGCTGCAAATCATTAAAGAAATAAATAAGAAATTAAAAAGCAAAAACAGAAAAGTTGAATTTCTTGATATTGGCGGCGGGCTTCCAGTATCTTATCATCATAATCAAAATCCACCTGATATAAAAATTTACGGACAGGAGATAAAAAATCTGCTAATAAAATACAACCTGGAAAATCTAAACCTTATTACAGAATTTGGGCGGTATTTACATGTTAATTCGGGCTACATCATAACCAAAGTAGAATATGTAAAACATTATCCCAATGATAATACCCTTATTGTTCATGCAGGAGCCGATTTGCTTTTGAGAGAATGCTTAAATCCGGGGCAGTGGTTTCATGAGATTTCACTTTTAGATCAAGAAGGGAATCCTAAAAAATCAGAAACATTAAAAAAATACCATATTGCAGGTCCGCTATGTTTTGCAAACGACATTGTTGCCCGCGATGAAAAACTACCTAAAGCCGTTGAAGGAGACTATCTTGTAATTCACGATACGGGCGGATATACCTTTGGAATGTGGTCAAAATATGTAAGCCGGTCATTTCCTAAAGTTATTGGTAAAGAAGGTAACGATTATTCAATGATTAAGGAAAGAGAAACGGTTGAAGATATTTTCAGGTTTTGGAATGGATAAATTGGTTTATTGATTAATTTGTTTATTTGTTAAGTAATAACATTTTGCTTTGACTGTTGCTTGCCTCCTGCTGCTGCCAATACCTAATGCCGATGTTTCCTGCCGCTTTCATATTTTTCTCACAGAAACACGCAGTGTTTACCGCAAAGTTGCGCAGTGATTATCTGTTCTAGCAAAACACATCTGAAATTATCCTTATAAGACTGCTTACTGCCGCCTGCCTAGGGCAGATAAACTGTTTACTGTTACTGCCTACTGCCGCTGCTCACTGCTGCTTTAAACTTAAAACTCAGAACTCAAAATTTTTAACTGTCTACTGCTGTTGACTGCCGCTTTTACATATCTCTCGCTAAGGCGCTAAAATTTTATTATAATATCTGTGATTCTCTAGTCAAATCAGTGTATTCAATTTATTGAATCTTTGTTCTATTTACTGCAACTTTCAACCAATCCGGTTTTACCTAAACCTTTTTGTTAATAATTTATTTTTTCAGATTAAACAAATTCTATATCCCATTGTTATAGTTAAAAATAACAAACAATTAAAAATCAAATTTTAAAACTATGAAAAAGAACATTGGAGTAGCCGACAGAATTATTCGTATTATTATTGCCCTGATTATAGGTATTCTTTATTTTACCAATGTAATTACCGGAACCTTAGGTATTGTATTGCTAATTGTTGGGGCTATTTTACTATTAACAGCAATCATTAATTTTTGCGGATTGTATGCATTGTTTGGATTTAGTACCTGCCCAATCAAAAAGGCAGATTAACAAAATTAATTTAAAAAAATTAAGGCGAAACGGATTGATCTGTTTCGCCTTTTTTCATATTTAACCAAATGTAACCTAATTAATTTTTCCTTTCTGTTGTGAAGAAGTTCATAAACTTTATAAATACATCAGGCTAAAACTCTACTCCTTCACCTTCATCAAAGTCTTGCATCTCGTCACCACCATTTCTTCCACGTCTCCTGTCCTGGCGATAGTTATTTATTCTGTACGTTAATGTTACAGAAAAGAATGGGGTATTAGGTTCAAAATAACTGTACGAATAAAAGTCATCACCGCTATATGTGCTGGAGTGTTTCATGGTTCCAAATACATCACGTACCTGGAGTGTAGCAGAAAAAGCTTTTTTCATAAAATCATGTTTGTATGCCAGGCTGGTCATAAAAAAATCGCTGCGTTCTCCTTGTGCACTAATCGTTGGGCTGTTATACATAGCATTAAATTGCAACCTTGAATTATCCCCAAACCGCAAAATATTGTTAAAACGGATATTCCAGCTAAACATTGATTCAGAAAAATCTCGTCCGTTAAATTCACCTTCCACTTTATAGTCGTAAAGATTTCCCATTAAATCTACATGCCACCATTTTTGAACATCTAAACCCAACATGGTTTCAATTCCCAAAGCATAATCTTTTCCTACGTTCTCGTAAGTACTTAAAAATACATTTTCCTGATATACACTCCTGACTCTTTCAATTTTATTGTTTGTAACTCTATAGTATGCTTCGAAAGAGAATGAATTACGTCCAAATTTATTTAAGTAGCTCAATTCATACGAATCAATATATTCGGGTTGCAAATCAGGATTTCCCTGGCGAACATTATAGGCATTAGACCATGTAATAAATGGTTCAAGATACCAACCTCTGGGGCGGTCAATTCTACGGGTATAACTTGCCATGAGTTGATTTTCTTTAGGCAAATTGTAAGATAAATGAACGGTAGGGAAAATATCCCAACGGTCGATATTAAAATTCTCCGATGTTTCTTCAATGGTTATATCACGATAAGTATATTCACCACGAACTCCTCCCTGGTATCCAAAATTCCCTAATTCACCAGAGTAAATAGAATATAACGAATGAATACTTCTTTTATAATTTGATGTGTTAGAGAATTGATCTTGAAAAACAAAATCTCCATTTTCATACAAATACAATTCAGCTTTTTCCTGGTTATCCGCCATTCTTGACTGGTATCCTGCTTCAAACTTATTGGTTTCGTTTAAAGGCAAAGTATAATCAAGCTGTAATCTAAGAGGCTGCCGAGGTCCGGTTTCAATAGATTTTTGACCGCTTACTATATTATTGTTATTATCAATTAAATAATTGACATCTTCTGAATCAAAATCTCTTTTCCTATAATTTATCAATGCATAGAGTTCATGGCCTTTTTTATTAAATTTACGGGTATAGCTCAAATTTAAAGAAAGATAATTTCCACCTCTTTCCGATTCTTCTTCGCTTGTATAAAATTCATTGAATGTTCCGGGATCTGTATACTCCTGATAATTGGTTTCACTACTAGACAGCCGGTTACGAGTACCATAACGGGCTTCAAAACTTAAGGTATTAAATGCATTGAAGTTATAATCTACACCTCCACGAAGGCTATAAGATCCGCCCCCTCTCCTAAAATCTCCATCAGATAAAACATACGATGTAGTGTCGTTATAAAATGTACGATTTTCAGTTTCGCGGGAACCATACATATTACGTGTATTTACATCAGCCCCCACATAAACATTAAATTTTTCTTTACGATAATTCAATAAAAAGTCACCTCCATATCGATCAAACTTTCCGGCGTTTAAATTAACCACTCCATTAATCCCCTGCATTTTATTCTTTTTTGTAATGATATTTACAATTCCTGATGTTCCGTCAGGATCATATTTAGCAGATGGATTCGTAATTATTTCTATGTTTTCAATGGCGCTGGCCGGCATCTGGCTCAGGGCATCGCTGGGGTCCAATACCGTAGGTTTATTATCTATTAATACGGTAAAACTCTGGCTACCTCGTAAACTTACATTTCCTTCAATATCAACGGTTACCGAAGGAACATTTTCAAGAACTTCAACAGCAGTACCTGAGGCTGAAGTGTGTTGTTGGCTGACGTTAATTACTTTTTTATCAATTTTATAAGTCATGGTAGGCCTGTCAGCTGTAACAACTACTTCGTCAAGCGATTCGGTTGCCGGACTTATCATCACCTGCCCTAACTCCAGTTTTCTGGTTTTATTGGTGATTTCAATGCTTTCAATAACTTTCTTTTCATAACCAATAAAGGTAATTTCAATTTTATATTTTCCGGGTTCAATATTTTTTAAGTGAAAATATCCCGATTCGTCAGAAATTGTTCCATTAACCACATTTCCATTTTCTAAATTAACAAGCGATATGGTAGCATATTCTAAAGGCTTATTTTCGTTTGAATCGTAAACATAGCCCGTTAAATTTCCTTTACTTAATTCTGAACTGTTAATCTCCTCAGCAAAAGCACTTATTGATATTCCTGTGATCAATAACGCTAAAAATAATTTCCTTATCATAATTTTATTCCTTTTAAAATTTTATTTGCAACAAACCTACAAAATGAATTTGTAGCAATTTGATATCAATTTTGTAGCAACTTTGTATTTAGACAATTTAATACTGCATTTATTACATCATTAGGTATTTTTTTAAAAACAAATTTTAAGACAAGAAGAAAAGCAAAATGTTTATTTAATCATTTTTTATTTTGGAGAAATTGAGAAAACGTGCTGATTATTAATATAATCGTACTCAATTTTCAATTGATTAAAATCACAAATTCTTTTTACAAGTGATAATCCTAAACCAAGCGATTGCCCTGTAGAATTTGATGAATAAAAACGTTCGAAAATCTTATGAGTATGGACTTTGAGTTTTTCACCGTAATTACTTATAGATATTGTATCAGTTGTAGTTCTTATTTTTATTGGCCCAATATTATGGCCGTAACGGATAGCATTCCGGATAAGATTTTTAAGTAAAATATCAAATAAAAACGGATCTAATATAATTTGATGTTCATCTGTTAATTCGGTTTCAATTTTCATTGATTTTAATTGTAACAGCTCATCAATGGCATCAATATGTTTTAAAATTACATCTTTGGTTTTTATAATTTCAGTATTATTATATTCGCCGTTTTCAATTTTTGTTAAAAGATTCAGAGCGTTCCCTAATTTTGAGAGATGGTTGGTTTCTTCGTATATAATTTTAACTGTATCTGCATCTTTTTTCATTATTTCTTCATCTGCAATAAGCCGTTCGGTTTTATTGCGAATAATGGTAAGCGGTGTTTGTATCTCATGCGCCATATTCTCGGTATATTCTTTCAGGTTACGGTAGTCATCTTCAATCCGGGTTACCATATTTCGAAAGAGAGATTGCAACTTCTGAAATTCTTTACTTGAAGTTTTAACTTTAGGGATATTCATTCCTTTACCAACTTTGTAGCGGTCAATATGGCTCAAAATCCTATAAAATGGCTGAAATAAAAATCCCGATAAAAAGGTAGTAAATAAAACAATTACCAATGCTAAAATAATAAATGCCGGAACAATCCTACTTGCTACATCTGATTTCATTTTTGTAAAATCATCAATGTTTATAAGCATTTGTAATAAATAGGTTTTTCCATTGGCTTTTATAATAACACTCTTTTTTCTATACAACTGATCTTCATCCTTATCTTCATTATAAATTAATGTGTCAACATACTTTGGATATTCTGGATAGCGTTTTGTGGAATCGAGCAGCGTAATTTTATCATATTTTAATTTGGCTGCATCTCCCTTTCTATTTAAATATTTCACTACATGGCGTTCTCTAAACCTAAAAAAATGTTCGGTCTCCTCATTAATGTAACTATCCGCTTTATTGATAAGATACTGTCCACTGATAAAAAAAGTTACCAGGATAAATAACAAATAAAAAAAACTGGTTTTGGTTAATAACCGAAAGGATCTGAATTTAAACATATTCGTAAATTAAAGTTCATAAAATTTATACCCCATTCCATATACAGATCGTATATGATTCCCTGCACCGGCATTTTGCAGCTTCTTCCGTAAATTCTTAATATGATTATAAATAAAATCAAAATTATCAGCCTGGTCGATATGGTCGCCCCACAAATGCTCTGCTATACTCTCTTTGGTTAATACCCTGTTTTTATTGTAAATAAAATATAGTAATAAATCATATTCTTTTCTTGTCAGGTCAAGCTCTTGACCTTTAATTTTTACCTCCATTGACCCTAAATCTATTTCAATATCATTAATAGATATTACATTGCTGCCATTAAATTTCTTACGACGTATGATGGATCGAATCCGTGCATTTAATTCAGCTTTATGAAATGGTTTGGTTATATAATCATCTGCACCAAGTTCTAATCCTTTTACCTTATCTTCAATGGCATTTTTTGCAGTAACAATCAAAATACCTGAATCAGATTTTTTATCTTTTAGGTGCTTAATAATTTCCAGCCCACTTCCATCGGGTAATCCAATGTCTAATATAACCAGCTCGTAATGATATAGTTCCACCTTTTCTTTGGCTAATTCCAGCGTGTCGGCAATTTCGACCATAAAACCATTTTCATTTAGAAATCGGGAAAGGTCATCAGCCAACTGAAAGTTATCTTCAACAATTAATAATTTCATTGCATTATCTTTTGGTTCAAAAATATATTAAAATTTTGTAGGAAATTAGTATTTAACCCATTAGATTGCAGTTTGAAAAATCATCAATTATTAAAAATATTATGAAAACAATAGGGCTGCTTGGTGGAATGAGCTGGGAATCTTCGCTGGTATATTACAAAATCATTAATCAGAAAGTTAAAGAAATATTAGGTGGCCATCATTCTTGCGAATGTTTAATGTATTCGGTAGATTTTGACCCGATAAAAAAATTACAATTTGAAAACAAGTGGGATGAATTAACACGTTTGATGTTAGATGCTGCACAAAATATTGAAAAAGGTGGTGCCGAAATGCTAACCATTTGCACCAATACTATGCACAAGATGTATGATGAGGTTCAACAAAATCTTTCGATACCTATTTTACATATTGCAGATGCAACCGCCGAAGCTATCAAAGAAGAAAATATTGAAACCATTGCCTTGCTGGGTACAAAATTTACCATGCAACACGATTTTTATAAAGGGCGGTTATCAAAAAATCATGGGATTAATTTATTGACTCCCGAAGGAGAGGATTTAGAAATGGTTCACCATATAATTTATGATGAACTGGTGTTAGGTAAAGTCAAAAATGAATCACGCGAAAAGTATAAGCAAATTATTGAACATCTGGCTAAAAAAGGTGCACAAGGAGTCATTTTAGGATGTACGGAAATTCCACTACTCATTCAACAACACGACGTCTCAATTCCGGTTTTTGATACTACCACCATACATGCAGAAAAAACGGTTGAATTTGCAATCAATAGCTAATACCTAGTGTCCTGTCAACGCTATTTTAGTCAGCCCAAGTCTTGTTCTTTTTCCTCAGCTCGTCAAAATAAATTCTTTACGTAGCTTCGGCTATGTGCAGAATTTCTTTTTTGATCTGAGAAAAAATTATTGCGACTTAACCGACACAATAGCATTGACACGACACTAGAATCTAAAAATATCATCAAAAACATGCATTTTGAGTAAACAAGATCGGTTGTTACTTGTTAGATAATTGAAATTAAAACCAATAATGCTATGAAAAAATTTGAAGATAAAGTTATAATAATAACCGGTGGTTCTGGAGGTATTGGAACTTCAGCAGCAAAAATGTTTGTAAACGAAGGAGCTAAAGTGATGCTTGTTGATATTAATGAAGAGGCTCTTAAAGACACGATAAAAGAAATTGGAGAAAATAATTCAGCATTTGTAGTTGCTGATGTTTCAGATGAGCAACAAGTTCAAAAGTATGTTGATGAAACCATTAAAAAATTCGGAAAAATTGATATTTTCTTAAACAATGCAGGAGTAGAAGGGAAAGTACTTCCGCTGGATGAGTATCCACTCGATGAATTTCACAAGGTAATTGATATCAATGTTAAAGGTGCCTATTATGGCCTTCGTCATGTTTTTCCCCATATGAAAAAAAATGGAGGAAGTATCATTATAACATCATCGGTTGCAGGAATTGCAGGAACACCTAACGTGCTTCCCTATGTAACCAGCAAACATGCTGTAAATGGAATGATGAAATCCGCGGCATTGGAAGGTGCTCCTCACAAAATTCGTGTCAACGCAATAAATCCTTCTCCTGTAGATAACCGCATGATGCGTTCTTTAGAGGAAGGTTTTGCTCCCGGAGAAGCTGAAAATGCAAAATCAAATTTCGAGCAATCCATTCCGCTTGGCCGCTATGCAACCAATGAAGAAGTAGCTAAATTATTGTTATTCCTTGCCGGTGACGACAGCGAATTTATTACCGGTACAATTAATCCTATCGATGGAGGAATGACTGCGTAAATAAAAATAAAATCTAAACATTATTTAGCCCTGGTTTACAGGGCTTTTTTATTCTACATTTTTCATGGTAAGTTGAATTCTTTTTCTTGCAACATCCACTTCCAATACTTTTACTTTTACATGTTGATGCAATTTTACAATTTCGTTGGGGTCGGATACAAAACGATTGGCCAACTGTGAAATATGAACCAATCCATCTTGTTTTACGCCTACATCAACAAAAGCCCCAAAATTGGTAATATTGGTTACAATTCCGGGTAATACCATTCCCTCTTTCAAATCTTCCATTTTATGGATTCCTTCGGCAAACTCAAACACCTTAATTCCTTTTCGCGGATCGCGTCCTGGTTTAGCAAGCTCATTCATTATATCCGTAAGTGTGGGCAAACCGATATCATCGGTAACATATTCTTTTAAAAAAATTTGCTTACGTAGATTTTCGTCCTTTATCAAATCTGCTACTTCGCAATTCTGGTCTTTAGCCATCTTTTCTACGATATAATAGCTTTCCGGATGAACGGCAGTATTATCCAATGGGTTTTCGGCATCGCTAATTCGTAAAAACCCGGCTGATTGCTGAAATGCTTTGTCACCCATCCGTTTCACTTTTAACAGTTCTTTCCGTGATTTAAAAACGCTGTTTTCTTTTCGGTAAACCACTATATTTTCCGCTAATTGCGGACCCAGCCCTGAAATATAATTCAGCAGATGTTTGCTGGCTGTATTTAAGTTTACACCAACCAAATTGACACAACTTTCCACCACCTGATCCAGTTTATTTTTAAGCTTATTTTGATCCACATCGTGCTGATACTGGCCTACTCCTATCGATTTAGCGTCTATTTTTACAAGTTCGGCTAAAGGATCCATCAATCTACGCCCGATAGAAACTGCACCACGAACGGTAACGTCATACTCGGGAAACTCTTCTCGCGCAACAGATGATGCGGAATATATCGAGGCTCCATCTTCACTCACCACAAATACACGAACATCTTTAGAAAACCGTATTCTTTTGATTAATGCTTCCGTTTCTCTACTTGCCGTTCCATTTCCTATGGCGATGGCGTCAATTTTAAAGGTTTCTACCATTGAGTCGATTTTCTTCATCGCCATTCCCTTTTCATTTTGCGGATGGTGAGGGTAGATGTTCTCATTATGCAATAAATTGCCCTGAGCATCGAGGCAAACCACTTTGCAGCCGGTTCGATAACCGGGATCAATTGCCAGGACATTTTTTTGTCCTAATGGAGGAGCCAACAATAACTGGCGCAAATTATCGGCAAAAACATTGATGGCTGCCTCATCGGCTTTTTCTTTAGAAGAATTTTTAAATTCTGTTTCAATGGAAGGTTCAAGTAATCTTTTGTAGCTGTTTTTAATAGCTATACCAACTTGTTGGGAAACATCATACCTTCCTTTAACAAATTGTTTTTCGAGAATTTCCAGCGCTTCTTCTTCGTTAGGAGAAATTGATACTTTCAAAGATCCTTCGTTTTCACCTCTTCGCATAGCCAATAACCTATGTGAGGGACACTTTTTTAAAGGTTCTTCCCATTCAAAATAGTCTTTATATTTTATTCCTTCTAACTCCTTTCCTTTTATTGCTTTTGACCGGATAAAGGCTTGATGCTGAAACAATCGACGAATACTATTCCTGGCTCTTTCGTTTTCGTTGACCCATTCGGCAATAATATCACGAGCTCCCTGCAAAGCATCATCAATGGTTGGTACCTCATCATTTAAAAACTGTTCTGCCCTGACTTCCAACCTCAACTCCTGCTGTTTCATTATAATTTTAGCAAGTGGCTCAAGCCCTTTTTGTTTGGCAACACTAGCCCTTGTTTTCTTTTTGGGTTTATACGGGAGGTAAATATCTTCCAGTTCAGTTAACGAATCCGCTTTTTCAATTCTTTCTTTTAATTCATCGGTTAATTTTCCTTGCTCATCAATGGTTTTTAAGATTGTTTCCCTACGCTGGTCAATTTCTTTCAGCCTGGTTAACATATCTTTAAAGGCAGTAATCTGAACTTCATCTAAACTGCCTGTTACTTCTTTACGATAACGGCTTATAAACGGAATAGTAGAGCCATCATCAAACAAACGAATGGTGTTTTCTACCTGCCATTCGGCAATACCTAATGCAGAGGAAATTGATTGTATGTGTTTATCGTTCATTCGAATATATTTTAATTAAACAACTGTTTTTATGCTACTTGTAACTTCTTTTTTTTAATAATCTTTTTTTGTTGCCGGTGTCTCCCGCTTAAGCCTCCCACGGCCTCTCCGGCGAACCTTCATGCAACCGAATTCTATCAGATACTTATATATTGCCTTCGGCGAGCTCGTAAACTCGGTTCATATCCTTTTGTGCTCGTTTTAATATAATTTTTTATCCTTAAGCATGAAGGTTTCATATAACATTCATTTAAAAGATAGCTAAAATTAGAAAATTAATGAATGAAAAAAAAGCCCTGCAGAAATTGCAGAGCTTTTAATTTTAATGAATCCTTATTAAAAATTAAACCAAATTGACAACAACAAATACAGGTAATGGGAAAAAGCACCAGCTACAATTCCTCCAATGGTATGTGATAATAGGGCTTTAGATGTTAAAAACCTGTGATTTAATGTATCGAGCATTGCTGTATGCGTACTTAAATAACCACTCCAACACATGCCCATTGCAGTAAATACAGCAATTTCGTTTCCGGTAATGATACCCTGCCCTATAAAAGCTTTTACCAACGAAAGGGCTGCTCCAACGGCTCCAAGGGATGTTATTGGGAAAGCAACTAATTCAGGGTTTTTAAAACCAAATAACCCATTGAATAACCAACCAAACCAGCTTGCTATTTTGGGTAAAATCGGTACCCCTTCATAAGCTAATCCCTGATAGCCAATACTGGCATCATCCGGGCCAAAAGTAATAATCATAACAACAGTACTTATGATTAAAACGCCCGGGATAATCTGTAAACCTAAATCAACCCCTGATTTTCCTCCGTCAAGGATTGAATTTAAGAAACGTAAAAATATACCTCCTTTTGATTTAAAAGATATGGATGAAGAATCTTCTTTCTGTATTTCCAGAGATTGATCACCAGTAAGTTTTCCTTTAATCATGGCTTGCATTAAATGGGTAGAAACAACAGCTCCAAATATGGCTCCTAAAAAACCAATCATTGCAGGGCCAAAATAACCAAAGCTCGACATAAAAGTTAAAACGATCAATCCCATTCCAAAGGCAGTTCCAAAATTAGTTAATGAAATGAGTTCGTGTTTTTCAAAATAACGGCTAAAATTTTTATCATTAGAAAGGCTAATTATGGCCGGATTATCGGAAAAAAAAGTCATAAGGCCTGCAAGCGAAGCAACACCTGGCAATTTAAATACCGGGCGCATTAATGGAGCAAGAAAAATTTCCAGTAAACGAACAACTCCAAATTCAATCATTAACTTCCCCAGTGCCCCTGATAATACGGTAATACCCATGATAAAAAACACTGTATTCATGAGTAAATCCCAGGCAGTATTCATAATAGTATTCAGTAGGTTTGTGATTCCCATTACTGAACCCAGATATCCAAAGAAGCCAAAAAACAGGATTAAAAAAATAAAAGCTTCGTAGCGCCTGTTTCTCAAAAAATCTGATTTCTTAATACTTTTTATTGCATTCATTATAATCCAATTTAACCCTTAAATTTTGGGCAAATATTGAATTTCCAAAAATCATAAATATTGATTTTTATCAGAAATAATGCAAAAAAGAAATGTTTTGCAACAATGACAAAAGTCATTATTGCAGGAAATTAACTAACTCTAAGAAAGTTATCAATCTTTTCCAAAAGGTCGTATTTATTAATAGGCTTAGCTATATAATCATCGCAACCGGCATTGATAATATTTTCACGATCATCTTCCATAGCATTGGCTGTTTGAGCTATTACAGGCAAATTTGGATTAGCCTGTTTTATCATATTTGTTGCCTCCAGCCCATCCATCATTGGAAGTTGAATATCCATTAATACTAAATCTATGGCATGATTATTACGACATAAATCAATAGCTTGTTCTCCATTCTCGGCATGGATAAAATTTACTTGCGAATTTTTTAAAAATTTAGTTAATAACTCGTATGATATCTGGGCATCTTCAACAATAAGTATTGTTTTCCCAGGCCAAACATAATTTCTTGCTTGATTTAGTGGTTTAGAATTATTGGTTTCAACAATCTTTAATGGAAGTGAGAAATAAAAAGTTGATCCACCAGCTTTATTTTCTACTATACTCTCTTTTTCTGATTCTACCCAAATCTTTCCATTCATATTTTCTACAATGCCTTTTGATATAGAGAGCCCTAAACCAGATCCACCGTATCTTCTGGTAGTTTTATCGTCAACCTGTCTAAACCTTTCGAAAATAATTTCACATTCCTTGGAGGTTAAGCCTATACCGGTATCATTAACATAAAATATAATTTCGCCGGCATTTATTTTATAACCAAAAGTTATGGTCCCTTTATAGGTAAATTTTAATGCATTGCTCAATAAATTATATAATATCTGTCTTATCCGGTTAGGGTCAGAATAAATGGTAATATCTTTGTCTTTATCTCCTTTTTCAAGCAACAGTTGAATATGACTTTTTTCAACACCTTCTTTTTCACTATTAAAAAAACTTAATAGTTCTTCCATAATCTCATTTACACGGCATGCCCGGTAATTAATTTTCAAATGATTAGCCTCTATTTTAGAAAGGTCGATAATATCATTAATAAGATTTAATAGTATATATCCACTTTTATTAATAATATTAAGATATTTCTTTTGTGTTTCCTGATCTAAATCAGAATGATCCTTTAATAATTTAGAAAACCCGATGATACCATTCATGGGTGTTCTTAACTCATGCGACATATTGGCTAAAAAGGCTGTTTTTAACCTGTTGGCTTCTTCGGCTTTTTCTTTTGCTAATAAGAGCCTTTCATTATTAATCTCAATTTTTTTAAGATACTTTCTTTCCTGCCTTAAAGTATTTCGCTTAATAATTATATTTATCCAAAGCAATAAAATTATTGTAATCAGAAGAGTCAGAATTATTGCTGTATAAATAGTTTGTTGCTTATTTTCTTTTAAAAAAGCAAAAGGTTTATTAATAATTACTGATTCTTTTGGCAGGTGAGATTTATTGATATTGAATTTGGAAAGATACTTATAATCAAAATAGTAATCCGTTTTGGCTATTTCTACATTTATTTTATTTACATCCTTACCATCAAGAATTCTTTTTGCTATATTACCAGCCATTAAGCCTTGTATTTTCCCACTATTCATTTTTCCACCCACAACTCCATTATCAATATAAAAAGTCCAGGTTCCATAAACCGGAACAGAAGAAATACTCGAAACATTTTTTACAATATCATCATAAGAGCAATAAACTCCATTTTTATCTTTATTATAAGCAGTAAGAAAAACAACAGCTTTTTCGTCCAGTTGAGAAATTTTATGGTAAAGTTGTTCGAAAGAATAATGGCGAAGAAATTCACACCTAATATCTTCATCAAAAGAACTTAATGCATTTATTGCCCGTTCGTAAATTATATTTCCTGTTCTGGTAAAATCAACTAAAAAATAAATTTTAGAGTAATCAGGATGCAATTTTTTGATTAGCTGTAAATTTTCAACAAAATCAATTTTTTCTAATACTCCGGTATAATCTTTGGGATAATTATGTGAGTGATTAATTCCTGAGAAAACAACGGGTACATTTCCAAATAAACTATCCCGGAAATTTAAAAGAAATTCAAGTGCATTATCATCTGATGAAATGATTACTTTAATTTCTTTCTGTTTATATTTTTTGTGGTACAGTTCAAATATATGTTGGTAATAAAGCGAATCGTAAAATCTTTTTGAGTCAAGATATTCGATAAATACTTCGGTATTATTGGCATAGTCGCCTAAACCGTTCCATATGCCCTCAACAATTTCATCGGTCCACCGTAAGCCTTTATGATATGAATTAAGAATTAAAATATTATTTTTCTCAGCGCTAAATGAAATGCTAACTGATAATACTGAAAATATTATTACTAACAATATTTTTTTAACCTTCATAGAGAGAATAAATTAACGCTAGCAATTTAAAAAAAAACATGGAATTAAAAAACCTAACAAAACAAAAAGAGCAACCCTTGTTGAGTTGCTCTTGTAAAAAGTTATAGTAAAATTTTTATACAATTCCTGCAAATCCCATAAATGCTAATGCCAATAAACCAGCTACAACAAAAGCAATAGGCACCCCTTTCATTGCCTTGGGAATATTAACCATATCCATATGCTCACGCAAACCTGCAAATGTTATTAAGGCAAGGCCAAAACCTATTGCATTGGCTATGGCGAATACAACACTCTCGAGTAAATTGTAATCATTTTGTACAGCTAAAATTGCAACACCTAAAATAGCACAGTTAGTAGTTATTAATGGTAGAAATATTCCCAAAGCCTGATAAAGCGAAGGACTTACTTTTTTTAACATAATTTCAACCAATTGCACCAGCGACGCAATAACCAAAATAAATGTAATGGTTTGCATAAATGTAATACCCAGTGGAATTAAAATATAATTCTGCAATAAGTAAGTTACAATAGTTGCAATTACCATTACAAAAGTTACTGCTCCTGTCATTCCTACAGATGTTTCCACTTTACTCGAAACACCAATAAAAGGACATAAACCCAGGAATTGCGCTAATACAATATTATTAACAAATATTGCCGATATGATAATAATGATATATTCCATAGTATTTTATTTAAGCTGTTTTTTGATTTATTTTATTGATCAGGACAATAAGATATCCTAATGCTATAAATGCTCCGGGTGCTAATACAAATACAAGCATACCATCGCCTTCAATAAATTTAAATCCAAATATAGAACCGCTGCCCAATATTTCCCGAACACCGCCAAGCATTGTAAGTGCCATGGCAAAACCAAGTCCCATTCCAAATCCATCAATCAAAGAAGAAATAACATTGTTTTTAGAAGCAAAAGCTTCAGACCTTCCAAGAACAAAGCAGTTTACAACAATAAGGGGAATAAACAATCCCAACTGTTCGAATAATGTAGGTAAATAAGCCTGCATTACTAATTCTACGATGGTTACAAACGAAGCAATAATAACAATGAAAGATGGAATTCGAACCTTATCGGGAATTTGATTTTTAATGATTGAAACCACCAAATTGGACATAACCAATACAAAAGTTGTTGCCAGTCCCATCCCTAAACCATTAAATGCCGAAGTTGTAACACCTAATGTGGGGCATAATCCAAGGAATAAAACAAAAACCGGGTTTTCCTTAAAAAATCCTTTACTAAAATTTTTCCATTGATTCATTTTTTACCTCCTTCCATATATGCGTTATATGCACGTTCAACAGCATCACAAAATGCTCTCGACGTAATAGTAGAAGCAGTAATGGCATCAACATCACCGCCATCTTTGGTTACTTTTAATTGAAAGTCTTCAGGATTTTTACCATTGAACTGAACACTCCAGTCTGATTTATTTTTTTGCATCTTGTCACCCAGCCCCGGTGTTTCTTTATGTTCAAGCACCGAAATATTATTGATGGTACCATCGGGTAAAAAACCCACCATTATTTTAATATTTCCACTAAAACCTTTATTGGTAAAAGTGCTAACAGCTGTACCCACTAAATCACCATCTCTTTTTGCCGGAAAAAACTCCAGCGTATCGCCATCAAGACCCATTTTATATATTTCCTTACCAGGTTCATTATTAAAATCGGGAACAACTTGTTTAATGGCATTATTTTGTTTTGCCAGCTTACTGGCAGCAATAGGGGCTTTGGTTAATTCATAAATATAACCAAGTGCTGCTGACGCTACAAATGTTACCATAAATAAGGTAAACACCATATTTTTAAAGTTAGACTCTTTTTTAGCCATTATTTACCTCCTCTCCAAAACGTTTAGGTTTAATGTAAGCGTTAATTAAAGGAACAAAGGCATTCATAATGAGAATAGCAAAAGAAACGCCTTCGGGATATGCTCCAAAAACCCTTATTAAAACAGTAATTACTCCAATACCAATTCCGTAAACCCACATTCCTTTAACCGACATGGGCGAGGTAACATAATCGGTTGCCATATAAAGGGCACCCAATAAAACGCCACCGGTTAATAAATGAAACATTGGATCGGCATTAGCTTCAGGGTTTATAAACCATAAAATTCCTGTAAAAAGAACAATGGTTGCAATAATCGATACAGGAATATGCCATGTAATGACTTTTCGAATCAACAGGTAAGCAAAACCAATTAGTAATGCTAATCCAGCAATTTCTCCCAGGGATCCTCCCATATGTCCATAAAATAATTCCATATGGCTTGGTATTTGATTCATGATTTCAGGTACAGCTTCTCCTTTATCAATCCCTTCTTTCATAACACCCAATGGAGTAGCACCTGTTACGGCATCAGTATAACTTGTGTTAAAACCGTTGGGTATGGGCCAGCTGGTCATTTGTACCGGGAATGATATAAACAGAAATACACGTCCTACCAAAGCCGGGTTAAAAGGATTATTTCCCAATCCTCCAAACGACATTTTTCCTATTCCGATAGCAACCAAACTACCAATAATTATAATCCAAACCGGCAAATTTGTCGGTACATTAAAGGCTAATAAAAGGCCGGTTAAAATTGCAGAACCATCGGAAATTGAAGGTTCTTGCTTGAGAAGATACTTTTGAATGAGCCATTCAAAAGCTACACAGGAAACTACGGCTGTTAATGTTACATAAATTGCTCCCATTCCAAAAAAGTAAATCGAAAAAGCTAAAGCTGGCAATAGGGCAATTATCACATCTAACATCAGCCGTTTTACGGTTGTATCCTCATAAACATGAGGAGATGGTGATACGGTTATTAATTTATTCATTATTGTTTTCTTGATCTAATGATTCGACTTACTCTGGATTTTCCTAAACGGATATAATCTAGTAATGGCAATCCTGCAGGACATGTAAATGCACACGAGCCGCATTCGATACAATCCATCACTCTATCTTTTTCCAGTATATCATTTTTCTCGAGTTGTGTTAACTTATTTAATAAATAAGGCTCAAGGCCTTGTGGGCAAACAGAAATACATTTGGCGCAACGGATACAATTGCTTTCCGGTTTACGGTTAGCCATTTTTTCAGGTAAAATAAGAATTCCAGAGGTTCCTTTAACAACAGGTACATCTAGCGAATTTAAAGCTTTACCCATCATCGGGCCACCGTTAATTACTTTTCCGGTATCATCGGGTAAACCACCTGCAGCCTCGATAAGCACATTTACCGGAGTTCCGATACGGACCATAAAGTTCGAAGGTTTTTTCACCGATTCACCAGTTACTGTTACGACCCTTTCGAATAGTGGTTTATTTTTCTGAACTGCCTCATAAACTGCAAATGCAGTACCTACATTATGGACCACTGCACCAACTTCAAGAGGTAATCCACCAGAAGGGACTTCACGCTTAATTAATGCTTTAATCAATTGCTTTTCGCCTCCTTGCGGATATTTAACTTTTAATGCCTGCACCTCAATACCAGGATAATTCTTCACTAATCCAGCAAGGTGTTCAATCGCATCTGGTTTATTATTTTCTATACCAATTATTGCCCGGTTTACACTTAATGCTTTCATTAATATCTGTATACCAACAAGCATTTCTTCAGCTTTTTCGAGCATTAAGCGATGGTCTGATGTAAGATAAGGCTCACATTCTACACCGTTAATAATTAGTACATCTATTTTTTTACCGTCAGGAACAGAAAGTTTAACATGTGAGGGAAATGTTGCTCCTCCAAGTCCAACAATTCCTGACTGGTTTATTTTTTGAATAATCTCTTTTTCAGTTAAGCTGATTTCTTTTTTTAAATCAGTCGAACGGTCAATATTTTCATTCCACTCATCAGCTTCTACATCGATAATAACACATGGATTTTTAAATCCGGTAGAATCAAGAACATTGTCGATTTTAGCAACGGTTCCCGATACGGAAGAATGAATGTTAGCAGAAACAAATCCTGCACTTTCGGCAATGATATCCCCAACTTTAACCTTATCGCCTTTTTTGACCACAGGTTTAGAGGGCGCACCAATATGCTGGGCAATTGGTATGGATACTGTTTTTGGAAGCGGCAAATTTTCAATCGCACTTTGGGCAGAATACTTTCCTTCTGCTGGATGAACGCCGCCTTTAGCAAATGTTTTTAACACTTTATCCCTCCTTATTTATTTTGAGTTGATGAATTGTTTTCTTTATTTTCTGATACTTCTTTTTGTTCCGTATTGTCATCCTTTTTTTCTTCTTTAACCTTCCGTGGTGGAAAATTAATCTCAAGGATTGCACCTGTAGGGCATTCCGGAACACATTTCCTGCAAAGCTTACATTTATTCGGATCGATGTATGCAAGGAAATTTTCCATGGTAATTGCATCAAACGGACAAACTTTAACACATTTACCACAGCCTATACAAGCTACCTTGCATGCTTTTCTGGCTATACCACCTTTATCGTGGTTAACACAGGAAACAAAAGTTTTGCGGTCTTTTTTATTTTTCTTTCTTAGCTCGATAATATCATTTGGGCAAGCTTTAACACATGCTCCGCAAGCAGTACAGTTATCGTCAACAACAATAGGCAATCCTGTTTCTTCATCCATATAGATGGCATCAAAATCGCAAACATCAACGCAATCACCTAAACCAAGGCAACCATATTGACATGCTGTTTCGCCTGCATATAAACTTGCAGAAATTGCACAGGAAGAAGCCCCATCATATTGATTAACGCGTTGTCTGTGTTCAGGTGTTCCTGAACATCTTACCACTGCAATTAACGGGTCTTTTGCTCCAACCTCTTTACCCAAAATTTTGGCAACTTCGGCCATGGTATCGTTTCCACCAACAGGGCAATAAAGTTCTGAAATATCATCGGCTTTAACCAATGCTTCAGCAAATCCACGACAACCGGGATAACCACAGCCACCACAATTTGCAGCAGGAAGGGCTTCTTCTACCTGGTCGATACGAGGATCCTCATAAACCTTAAATTTCTGAGCTACAAAATACAAGATTATTGCAGCACCGGCCCCAATCGCACTAAGTGAAATAATAGTAAATAAAATGGTTGTACTCATGTTTCAGATTTTTAATCTATTTTATTTAATGTAAATGTAAATTGTTTGCGTACTTTATCTTTATTGAAATATAAAAATGTATAATAAGGGATAAGAACAGCAAGTGCTCCTACTCCAGAAATAACTTCGTTTTGTGTTATAATACTCAATAATATAAGTAAAAATAAAACCAGTAAAAAAGGAAAAACATAGCCCAGCAATAAAGCTTTAAACCCCAATGATTGCCTTAAAGCAATACTTACAGTCTCTCCAATTTGGTATTGATTGGTTTGATCGAACACCTCAACCACTTTTTCCTGCATATCAGCGGCTGAGCAAACGCCTTTGGCATGGCACGAAGCACAACCCGATATAGCCAAAAAACGGACTCTTATCTGGTTTCCGTCTATTGACTCAATACAACCTTTATGTTCGATTGATTTTGAATTTGACATCCGAATATTCTCAAATTTTTAATCGGATACAAAAATAATGGTATTTAAAAATTAAAAATTGCTTTTTGTCAGTTTTTACTATGTTAACACTTATTTAGTTTGATTTTAAATAAGGATATTATTTTACTTTTGATTCCAGAGGGTGCCTTAAACCTTCATATTCAACCAAACGAGACTTTATGGTACCAACAATTATTGGGCTTTCTGCCCAAACCGGAATACGATTTTTATCATCGGTTACCCAAAAAACCAGATCTTCACCTCCTTTAAAAACATCACCGGCAATTAACGAACCCGTAAATTTTAAACAATTAAATTTTCCTACTCCACGTACTTTTCTCTGTTCTTTCCCTTTATATCTAATATACACATCATGAATTTCATTATCCAATAGTATTTTAAAAGGGATCTGTTCATCAATTTTATATTTGGTAAAATCGATATTCCTGGCCTGGTAAATTACGGACATTACATCGTATGTACATTGGGGGATTTCTACAGTATCGCGAAAATATGGAGTACGAGTTTTTTCCACTTCAGAATAAGCAACCATATTTTCATAATCAAATTGATATTTAATATCAATGATATAACCATCTTCGTCCACATCGCGATGATAATAAGCTGGTAATAAATTCTCAGGATTTACCCATGATTGGTATACATCGCGCACTTGAAAAAACCAATCGTAAAACGAGAAGGTAACACCGGTACCCTTTAAATTGAGTACCTTCTGATCAAACATTGTTGCATCGGATACTTCAAATTGCACTGCTCCAACATCGGTCCAAACCAAAAACCAGTTGTAAGTAATTACATAAGTAAGTTTTTCACCCGGTTGAAATGCTTTATTTTCAATTTCACAAGGAAAGTCCTGAGATTTTAATGTCTGAACTGAAAAGAATAATAGGATAAAATAAATAATTGTGTTTTTCATACTTAAATAAGTTGCCGGAAACAGTTAATATCTATTTTTTGTTTGGTTAAAAATTTTATTTAAATTTTACTATTCATAAATAATATATGAAAAGATAATATATATGAATACGGCAGATTTATTAACTTATTACACTAAAGTCAATTTTTTTCTGAGCTATTTTTTTAAGTTGTTTTTTTAATATTTGATGTTCAGTCTTTTCCAATAAAGGGTCATCTTCTAAGATATCATCAGCAATATTTCTTACATATTGAATCAATTGTCCGTCTTGTCCGAGGTTTGCAATTTTCAGGTCGAAAGCAAGTCCACTTTGCTGTGTCCCTTCAATATCACCCGGGCCGCGTAATTTCAAATCTGCTTCTGCAATTTCAAAACCATCATTGGTTTTAGTCATGATATCAAATCTTTTTCGGGCTTCGTTAGATAATTTATATCCAGACATTAAAATACAGTAGGATTGATCTGCTCCACGCCCAACTCTCCCTCGTAATTGATGCAATTGCGACAAGCCAAACCTTTCGGCACTTTCAATAACCATAACACTGGCATTGGGAATATTTACCCCTACTTCAATTACTGTTGTAGCCACCATGATATGCGTTTTACCCTTTACAAATAAATTCATGGCAATATCTTTTTCTTCGGCTTTCATTTGTCCGTGAACAATACTTACTGCATATTTTGGAGGAGGAAAAGCCATGGAAATACTTTCGTACCCATCTTCAAGGTCTTTATAATCCATTTTTTCCGATTCTTTTATCAACGGGTAAACGATATAAATCTGGCGCCCCTGTTCAATTTGGTGCTTCATAAATCCGAATAACCGTAAACGCTTAGAGTCATAAAGATGGATGGTTTTTATGGGTTTACGCCCGGGTGGCAATTCATCAATTACCGAAACATCCAAATCGCCGTAAATGGTCATGGATAAAGTACGCGGAATAGGTGTTGCTGTCATGACCAACACATGTGGTGGATGAAGATTTTTTTTCCATAGTTTTGCCCTTTGCACAACTCCAAATCGGTGTTGCTCGTCGACTACCACTAAACCAAGATTTTTAAACTTTACTGTATCCTCTATTAATGCATGGGTCCCAATTAGTATCTGCAGTTCGCCACTCATCAATTGAGCATGAATTTCTTTCCGTGCAGCCGTTTTTGTCGACCCGGTCAGTAATTTAACATCTACAGGCAAACCATCAAGGAACTCTTTTAATGTTTCAAAATGCTGGTTTGCCAATATTTCTGTTGGTGCCATAATACAAGACTGAAATCCGTTATCCAGAGCAATAAGCATACTCATCAAAGCAACCAATGTTTTTCCGCTTCCCACATCACCTTGCAATAAACGGTTCATTTGTTTTCCCGACCCTATGTCTTTACGAATTTCTTTCAACACCCGTTTTTGTGCATCGGTTAGCTCAAAAGGAAGATTCTTTTCATAAAACTGATTGAGATAATCTCCAACTTTTGAAAAAATAAAACCATTAAATTTATTAAGCCTTATGCTTCTTTTCTGTAAGATATTAAGCTGTATATAAAACAACTCTTCGAATTTTAACCGATAAATGGCTTTTTTTAAAATTTCAGCATTTTGTGGAAAATGAATATTAAAAAGCGCATCCTGTAATGAAATAAGTTTATATTTTTTGATTAAAAATTCAGGTAATGTTTCGTTAATTTTATCTTTTACCTGTAATAGCAAGTTGTTTAGTAGTTTTGCAATGGCTTTGGAGGGGAGGTAATTCTTTTTCAATTTTTCGGTAGTACTGTAATGCGCATGCAGTTTAGCTCTTATTACATTCTGATTTTTTATGCTATCCTCAATTTCAGGATGAATAATATTATATTTTCCACCAAAATATCCCGGTTTACCAAAAACAATATATTCTTTATTAAGTGCCAGGCTTTTTTGGATATAACTTAACCCTCTAAACCAAACTAATTCAATAGTTCCTGTCCCATCTGTAAAATAAGCCACCAAACGTTTTTTCCGGCCACCTCCGATTTGTTCAAATCCAATAATTTTACCTTTTAGCTGTATATGTGGAAATTCGGGATTTAAATCCCTGATTTGATAAAATTTTGAACGGTCGATATACTTGTAAGGAAAATAATACAACAAATCTTCGAACGTAAAAATTTTCAACTCTTTATTAAGGAGTTCTGCTCTTTTGGGGCCAACTCCGGTTAAAAATTTAATCTCTTGTTGTAAAAAATCAGACATATTTGATTAATCAAAAACAAATAAAAATTATAATGAATGATCAAAAATACAAATCAAACAAACCATTTGCTGAACTTGACCTGATTAATTCATAAATTTTATAAATACATCAGGTTAGATATTTTAAAAACTTATTTTTGCTACACAATAATACATTTTTTTTGATAATACTTAAACAATATGTTTTCATCATTTAAATTTGCTTTTAATTTTCTTAAATATTGGATTTTTGCTAAACACAGTAAAGGGCACGGAATCCACTCACCCTTTGTTTTTGATTTAATTACCAACATTTTAAATGACAAAAATGTTGATGATGATTTAAAGCAAATTTTCCATTTACATAAAAAACACCTTCAATCGAAAGAAACTCTTGTGTTTGATGAATTGGGCGCAGGGTCGCATAAAGAAACGATAGTCGAATTAAAATCAAAAAATCATCAAAACGCACAAAGTGCAACAACTGTTGGCAAAAACATTCGGAATTCTTCGGTTCCAAAAAAATACGGTGCGCTAATTTATCGCCTGGTTAAATATTTTAATCCTGAAAATATTCTTGAAATAGGTACTTCTTTAGGTATCAGTACAATGTATATTGCTAAAGGAGCACCTGAATCAAATTTTTTGACCATAGAAGGAGTTAAAGAAAAAATACAAACCGCACAAGAATTAGCTAAAGAATTAAAAATCAACAATATTCATTTTATAAATGGTAATTTTAATTCTGCTCTACCTGAAGTACTCAAAAAATGTAACAAATTAGATTTTATTTTTTTCGATGGTAATCACACCCAGCATGCTACTTTAAAATATTTTGATATATGCCTGGCAAAAGCTCACAACAATTCTGTTTTTGTTTTTGACGATATACACTGGTCAGCTGATATGGTAAAAGCCTGGGATAAGATTAAAAATCATAAAAAAGTAAGCGTAAGTATCGACGTTTTTAGAATGGGTATTTTGTTTTTTAGGCCAGAAATAACCAAAGGACATTACAAGATTAAGTTTTAAACAAAAAACAATTGTTTTATCATAAGAATGATTAAATTCGTAACACTTTTTTACAAAAATAAATCCGGCTATGGAAAAAATTATTGAAATAAAAAATATAATAAAACATTATCATGTTGGTGCTGAAACCATAAAAGCATTACGATCGGTTTCAGTTTCGATTGACCGTAACGAATATGTTGCCATTATGGGCCCATCAGGATCGGGAAAATCAACCCTTATGAATATTTTAGGATGCCTGGACACGCCAACCGGAGGTCAATATATTTTAAATAATAAAGACGTTAGCCATTTAATTGACGATGAACTGGCAGAAATCAGAAATAAAGAAATAGGATTTGTTTTTCAAACTTTTAATCTTTTGCCCAGATATACTGCTTTAGAGAACGTAACGCTTCCCTTAATTTATGCTGGTATTAATAAAGATGAAAGATTGGTTAAAGCTGAAGAAACTCTTGTTAACGTAGGGTTACATGATAGAATAACGCATAAGCCCAATGAATTATCGGGAGGACAAAGACAAAGAGTTGCTGTGGCCAGAGCTTTGGTAAATAATCCTTCAATAATTCTTGCCGACGAGCCTACAGGAAATTTAGACTCTAAAACATCAATGGATATATTAGGCCTTTTTGACCAAATCCATAAAATGGGAAATACCATTATTCTTGTAACTCACGAAGAAGACATTGCAAGGCACGCACACAGAATTATCCGGTTAAAAGACGGCATGATTGAATCGGACGAAAAAAACCCTAATCCGGTTAGAGCAAATTAATGAGTACACCAATAAACAAAATCGGATTCTTTTCGTTTTTAAAAAAAACAGTTTATTATGGACATGAAAATATATACCAAAACAGGTGATAAGGGTGAAACATCACTTATAGGAGGAACTAGAGTTCCTAAATTTCACGACAGGATTGAGGCTTACGGTACTGTTGATGAGTTGATTTCATATATTGGACTGATTAGAGATCAAAAAATTGAGGAAAAGTTAAAATTGACTTTAATCGAGATTCAGGACAGGTTAATGACTTGTGCATCAATTTTAGCCACCGATTGTGAAAATTGTGATGTTAAAATTCCTGAGATTTACGATCAAGACATTGAAATATTGGAGAAAGAAATTGACATGATGGAAAAAGATTTACCCCCTTTACGCTCATTTATTTTACCTGGTGGACATACCACCGTCTCTTTTTGTCATATCTCCAGAAATGTTTGCCGAAGAGCTGAAAGATTGGCTATAAAAGTTCAAAATCAATTTAAAAACAGCGAAAAAGTTATACAATACCTAAACCGTTTATCAGATTATTTATTTGTTTTATCACGGAAGCTTACTATCGATTTGTATGCCAAAGAAATACCTTGGAAACCGAGAGTTTAGTCAAAAAAGTTTTGTTTTTCAATATTATTTTTATACTTGCAAAATTTTAAGGGTATAATTAAAACTAACTATATATATATTGGACTTTAGAATTAGCATCAAAATTAGAGGATGCACCATGGCCTGCGAGTAAGGAAGAACTAATTGATTATGCAATTCGTTCTGGAGCGCCGCTTGAAGTTATTGAAAACCTTCAGGAGATCGAAGATGAAGGCGAAATATATGAAAGTATAGAAGATATTTGGCCAGATTACCCGAGTAAAGATGATTTCTTTTTTAATGAAGATGAATATTAACTTTAAATGGGAACTTTGTGGTTCCCATTATTTTTTCCAAAAGAAAATATCATACTTTGACTTTGGCTTTAAATCTTCGAACCAGTTAAAGCCTTTTAATTTAGTTTCTTCAAGCTCTCCCGGAGGGAATAATGTTCCCGTTGGTTGAGTTACCATATTGATACGACTTACCTGGCCCTCTTCCAAATAAATAATTAAATCACTACTTTCAGCAAAATTTACTCCTATTTCTTCCTGTTCCTGATCTTTAGTATAATAAATTGACTGCCCATTTCCAAAGACATCTACTCTGTAAAGGTTATTATTTCTTATATATCCTTTCATCTCTTTACCTCGTATCTGATTATACTTTTCTATTGCCTCTTCAGAAATAATTAAAGAGCTGCCAATGAGATGAAAGTAATCAATTTTCTGGTTTTTAGTATACACTTTTACCAATTCTGCTGTCATCTGGCTTCCTTCTGCCCAAAGAATTGGATCTTGATACATGGTAATTACGGAATCTTCAAAAGTATAAACCATAGAATCGCACCGAGACTGGAAATCGATCCTATACAATTGAACTTTATGATAAGCCCTTAGTATTCGATGTGTTCCTGATGAATCGTAATTAGAACGCAGTGTATCTGCATGTAAAAATAATGAATCTTTTTTGTTTGTTACTTGAATAAGTAAAGCACTATCGGTGACTAAAAAACGTTCAGGTTCGCGCACATAATAAGCATAATGCCCTTTTAATATCATATTTTCAGCGGTATCAATCATCTCAATATTATCAATAGCAATACCAATACCGCTCGAATCATCAAAAAAGAGGCTATCGCCAATTAATATTTTTTCTTTATTTTGATACCTGGCATTTTGATTGAACTGAAACTTTTTTTCTTTGGTTTTGTACCAACCATTTTCTGCATATAAATGATTTTCTTCATTATAAATATTGGTTGGCCCTAAAAAATAAGCTATTTCTTCTTCAGTATCATACTTTAAAGTATCGGTGTAAACTGTATAATCCGGAGTTTTAACAACTACACTATCCTTATAAATAAATAAATCGTCGTTTGAATAATAGTACCCGATAATACTTTCAAGCGTATTTTCATTATTAATAATTTCACCACCATTAAAATAATAAGCCACATTTGTTTGGGTATTAAAATCGAGCGAATCGGTAGTAAGCGTAGCTTTATCATCTTCTAAAATAACATTACGCCGAACATTGCCCACATTGGTATTACCGCTATATCTCATAAAATCGCCATACATGTGCAAAGTATCACCTCTGTTGATATGGACATTGCTATAAGCATGGATGATATTTTGTTTGCTAAACAAGTAAGCACTATCGCAATACATGGTTGCATTGTTGTGTTCAAAAACCACATCGCCAATAAATCGCCTAACACCTTCGCCTACCTTCTTACTATACTCAAACGTATTTGAATTGATAATTTTTATCTGCTCCTTTTTCTGAGCAAAAATATTTGAGGGGATCAAGGCACCCAAACAAAAAATAGTAATTAAAACAAAATAAATAAACCGTTTACCCATTTAATTTATTATTGTTTAATCCAGCCGTCTTCTAAAAACTTACAGTTTATAAAAGATTCATCAATATGGATGTATGTTTTTTTCTTTCGCTCTTCAAGCCAATTTTCAAATTTCTGTTGCTGTTTTTCTACTTTAGCGATTTCTTCAATCATCTCATAATCATCTTTTAAATTAGCCTTATGAGCATCAATCTTTTTGTCAATTCTTGCTACTTTAAAAACGGGTTTCCCTTTATCATCTACTGTTTCAAAAGGCTCTGAAATTTCTCCAGGTTTTAAATCTTTAACAATATTATATTCTCCACGAGGCAATTCATCCAAATTAAATTTTAATGATGAGTTTTTTTGGTTTACCATTAATCCGTCATTAAGCCTTGACTGTTCATCTTCGGAGAATCTTAAAGCAGCCTGAGTAAAAGTTAAACTATCATTTCGAATTAAATCAGTTATGCTATCCAATTTATTTGTTGCAGCTAACTTTTGTTCAATGTCTACCTTCGGGATAATTAATATATGTCTTACATTGACCTGGCTTCCCTGCTTTGCAATTAATTGAATAATATGAAAACCATATTCTGATTCAACAATACGTGAAACGCCACCATCGTCGGTAAGCCTGAAAGCTGCTTTTGCAAATTCAGGGTCTAATTCATCACGAGTTCTAAAGCCCAGCTCACCTCCTCTACGCGCCGAACCAGGATCTTCAGAATAAAGAACAGCAAGTGTCGAAAATCTTTCGCCATCAATAATTCTTTGACGAATATTTAAAAGCTTTTCACGGGCTTCAGCTCTTGACTGCTCATTTTCGGGAGGATAAACCACTATTTGATTAATTTGATAATGTGTATTTACCATTGGAATACTGTCTTCAGGCATTTTTTTATAAAATTTCTCTACCTCTTTAGGAGAAACTTTGATCGATTGTACAAGGTTGCTTTGCATCATTTGGGTTAACATCTGCTCACGTATGAGCGGACGAAAATCTTCTTTAATCTCAATCATTGTCTTTTTATAAAACTCTTCAAGTTTTTCTTGCGAGCCAATTTGACGAATAAAATAATTCAATCTCTGATCAAGTTCCGATTCTACTTGATTAACACCAATCTGAATACTATCCAACTCTGCTTGAATCAACAACATTTTTTGAATTAGCAATTCTTCAAATACTTCACACTTCATATCAGTTTTACCCTGATAACCCTGAGCCATTAATTGTATTACCTGATTTTCAACATCAGATTGTAATATAATTTTATCGCCTACATTGGCAATGACCCTATCGGCTATTAACTGCTTTTGGGCAACTAAATTAAAAGATACAATAATTAAAATTGCAAATATTAAAAGTCTTCTCAACATAAAAATCATCATTATATTTTTTTAATAGATTATAAATTCGTTTCGATTTAAAGCATTATTGTAGATATTGTTTTCTAACTCTTCGAAAAAAGAAAATTTTCTTTTATTTAATATGATCGTTTTAATTTTTGGCTTAGCATACTCAATAGGCTGTACTGTACTTTTCAGTGCATAATCATTAATTTTTACAAAATAATAAAACAAAGAATCATCAGTTTCTATATATTTGTTATAACGTAAATACCTTTCCTCATCGTCAATATTCAAAGGCAATTCTTTTAACAAATTATTAAAAGGTAGCCATTGGCCGTCAAAATTATCAAATTTAGTAGCATACTGATAACAGTAATCTTCAAGCTTAGTTAAACTTTCTGCATCATCAGATTTATACCATTGCCTTACTTTATTAATTTCGGGAGATTCTTTAGAAATTTTAAGATATAATGCTTTTACAATATTATGATTTAAAATAAAATTTGCTGAAAATTCATTATAATAAGATTCAATTTCCTGGTTAGTAACAACGGTATCAATTTTTTGCTTTATCAGTTCCTGCCTGTATCTAAATATAAGTAACGATGATCGATAGTCTTCAATTTGTTTTTCAATATTTTTACTTTCATCAGAAAGGTTCTCTTCTGCTTTTTGAAGCATCAACTGTTTTTTTATCCAATCGTTAATATAGTTTCTGGACAATGTTATACTATCCTCGCGAGAAATATCGGAAGGGAATAATCCTTTTAAATCCGATTCAAACAAAAATTTATTATGAACTCTTGCAAGTGGTTTGTCGTTTTCATCTATTCCAGGCTTATTACAACCAAAAACAAATAATAGCAACATTACCACTAAAACCAATAGCATTTTCATTCCCAACAATTTCTTTTTCATTAGCATATTTTTAATGATTATTGTATTGATGATAAAACCTGATTATTGATTTGAATATTGTACTTACTACGCAGTTTTTCAACCCATTTTTTTTCTAAATATTCCTGGTAGTCTGAAATAACTAAACCTTTTGCTTCGTTAAATGGTTTTATCGCAGGTTTAACTTCTTCGCCTTTAATTAAAATCAATAAATTTTCGTTTTCGTTGGATGATTTTTCCCATACCATTTCATCAATGATATTATTTTCTCCTTTATTAAACAGACCCGTTTCAATTTTTAAAACTTCGGTTTCCTTGTTAAATTTTTCTAATAAATCATTATTGGTTACTCGTCGGCCAAATCTTCTTTTATTAATCTCTTTTTTTACTTTACGGTATACTTCATGGTTTTTGCAATAATAAATACTCCCACTCCATCGCTCATCCCACATATAATTCTCTTTATGATTATTATAATATTTTTTTAACCCCGAGGTATCATTAATTGCTTTAGACCAAACTTCCTGATCCATGATTTCGAATAACAACATCCCTTCGTAATATTCTTTTAATAAATACTTATACTCTGGATGTTTTTGTTCAAGCTGCGATTCTTCAAATTGGAGAATTTCTTGATCTACAAAATCCTCATAAAGAATATTGTATTGAAAAGGAGTTATATTTTGCCTTCCTTTTTTCTGCTTAATAAAACTTTCGAACTCCTTAACAGATACTTTTTTATTTGCAAAAGTAAAAAGGGTGTCGGTTAGGTTATTTTCCCATTCAAAATAAAGCTCATTATATACAAAAGCATTTTCTGTGGTATCAAAAAACACGGGTAAGTTTACTTTTTTCTCTTTAAAATGATACTCCTCTTTTAACTTTTCAATTAATGCTTTTTTAGCCATTAGAGAACGACGATCATTAATAACTTTTCTTCTTATATCATCTTTAATTATTTCAAATGATTTAGGTTCTTTTCTATCAATTCTTTTAATAATATGCCAACCATAGTTTGTTTTAACAGGTTTGGATATATCACCATTTGATTTTAAATTAAAAGCAGCATTCTCAAATTCTTGTACCATTTGCCCCACACCAAACCAGGGTAGTTCTCCACCATTCCTTGCCGAACCTTTGTCATCAGAATACTCTTTGGCTAATTTGGCAAAATCCTCACCTTGCCTTAAGCGATGATAAACTTCATTGATTAACTCTTTCTTTTCAGCATCATTTTTTCCAGATGCTGAAAGCATAATATGTGCAGTTTTAATTAGGCCGCGTGCTTCTTTTTTATCTGTTAGTTTAATAATATGATATCCAAACCGTGTTTTAACAGGGTAGGAAATTTCATCAACATTTAAATTATACACTGCGCTTTCGAACGGATAAACCATTTGAAAAACAGTAAAATACCCTAAATCACCTGCATTATTTTTTACAGACGGATCATCAGAAGACCCTTTGGCAACAATATGAAAAGGCTCGCCCCTTAATATCCTTTTTTTTATATTAACCGCTTTTTTATAAGCATACGCAGTATCTTCTGGTGTAGCATCTGGTTTTACCCTAACTAAAATATGACTGGCTCTTACTTCATACTGCATCCTATGATAAGCTTCTTCTACTAATTCATCTAATTTCTCAGGATCAAGCAGGTAAGGCCTAGATAATTCCTTTTTATATCCTTTAAATTCATTGATAAATTCCTGGGTAGTATCTAATCCCTGATTTTTAGCTTCAATCACTTTTAGCTTAAAATTAATAAACAGTTCGAGGTATTCATCAACAGGTATGGTTTCACCTGTTGTAAGGTTGATTTTATTTTTTTGATAAAATCTTAAAAATTCATTTTTTGTAATTATCTCGTCATCAATACTAAGTAACACTTCACTTTTCTGAGCTTTTGCGTTGGCAAAGAACCAAAAAATTAAAATGATTAATAAACCAGGTATTTTTCTCATGGGACAAAATTTTACATAAAAAATTTACATCTGTCTACTATAATTAGGTGATTCCCGGGTAATTGCCACATCGTGCGGATGACTTTCAGTAACACCGGCACCTGTTACGCGAACAAATTTTGATTGCATTAAAGCAGGAATATCTTTGGCTCCACAATATCCCATTCCAGCTCTTAAACCACCAACCAACTGGAAAATAACTTCGGAAAGGTTTCCTTTAAATGGAACCCGGGCTGCAATTCCCTCAGGCACCAGTTTATTAATATCATCTTCAACATCTTGGAAATAACGATCTTTAGAGCCTTGCTGCATGGCTTCGATGGATCCCATACCGCGATAAGACTTAAATTTACGGCCGTTATAAATGATCGTTTCACCGGGTGATTCTTCAACACCAGCAAATAATGAGCCTGCCATAACTGTATAAGCACCTGCTGCAATTGCCTTTACTATATCGCCCGAATATCGTAATCCTCCATCTCCTATTACAGGAATATCAGCATCTTTTATAGCTTTTGAAACTTCGTAGATAGCTGTAAGCTGTGGTAATCCAACACCTGCAATTACACGTGTTGTACATATTGAGCCAGGCCCAATACCAACTTTAACAGCATCAGCTCCGGCATCTGCAAGTGCTTTTGCTGCTTCGGCTGTTCCAATATTACCTACAACCACGTCGATTGTTGAAAAATTTGCTTTTACCGACTTTAGCATATCAATAACCCCTTTGGAATGCCCATGCGCTGTGTCAATAACCACAGCATCCACACCGGCCTTTACCAATGCCTCAATACGCTGATGTGTATCAGATGTAACACCTACACCTGCTGCTACGCGTAAACGACCTTGTTTATCTTTACATGCTAAAGGATTATCTTTAACTTTAGTAATATCTTTATAAGTTAATAAGCCGATTAGCTTATTGTTATCGTCAACAACAGGAAGTTTTTCAATTTTATGACGCTGTAAAATATCGGTTGCTTTTTCCAGATCAATCGACTGATGTATTGTGATAATTTTATCCTTAGTCATAACATCAGCAATTTTTCGTGTCATTCGTTTTTCAAAACGTAAATCACGATTAGTAACAATGCCAACTAGTATTTTTTCACTATCTACTACAGGAATACCGCCAATTTTATATTCTTTCATAAGGTTTAATGCATCGGCAACGGTATCATCACCATGAATGGTTATTGGATCATATATCATCCCGTTTTCGGCACGCTTAACAGCCTTTACATGTTTGGCCTGATCTTCGATACTCATATTTTTATGAATAACTCCAATACCTCCCAAACGAGCAATAGCAATAGCCATAGACGCTTCAGTAACAGTATCCATAGCTGCTGATACAATGGGTACATTTAAGCGTATATTTCGAGAAAATTGAGTGGAAATATCCACTTCGCGAGGTAATACTTCCGAATATTGAGGGACTAACAATACATCATCAAACGTAAGTCCTTCAAATGCAACTTTATCCTGTAGAAATGACATTTTTATATGAATTTTTATGTAGTTTTAAAATTGTGCCAAATTACAAAAAATTAGTAAAATATCAGTTTAAAATATGATAATATCCATACATTTGATTTTTTTAACTTTTTTTAAGAAATTCATTAGCGGATAAAATAGATCTTAAGGGCATGATTAATAAGTATGAACAAATACTGATAAAATATTGGGGCTATTCCAAATTCAGGCCGCTACAGGAAGATATTATCCGCTCGGTTATAGATGGTAAAGATACATTAGCCTTAATGCCTACCGGTGGAGGGAAGTCAATCACTTTCCAGGTACCATCAATGTCACAGGAAGGAATATGTATTGTTGTTACTCCGCTTATTGCCTTGATGAAAGACCAGGTTGAAAATTTACAGAAGAGAGACATAAAAGCTATAGCCATATATTCAGGGATGTCAAAAGATGAAATTGATATTGCCCTTGATAATTGTATTTACGGTAATGTGAAATTTCTTTACATCTCGCCAGAACGAATCAATACCGAGCTTTTTAAAGTGCGGGTTAAATATATGCAGGTAAATTTAATTGCTATTGACGAAGCGCACTGTATCTCAGAGTGGGGTTATGATTTCAGGCCATCATATTTAAAAATTGCTGATATACGAGAAATAGTTCCTGAGCCCCCTTTTTTAGCCTTAACAGCAACTGCAACACCCAAAGTAGTTGATGACATTCAGGAAAAATTAAAATTTAAGGAAAAAAATGTTTTTAGAAAAAGTTTCGAACGTAAAAACCTGGTTTACCTGGTACGTGAGTTGGAAGATAAACATAATTATTTAATCGAAACCCTTAATAAAGTTAAAGGGAGCGGAATTATTTATGCCCGCAACCGTAAAAAAACAAGAGAAATAGCTTTAATGCTTCAAAAGGCTCAAATATCAGCCGATTATTATCATGCGGGATTAAAACATGAAGACCGCAGCCGCAAACAAATAAACTGGAAAGTTGGCAAAACGAGGGTTATGGTATCGACTAATGCTTTTGGAATGGGTATCGACAAACCCGATGTTCGTTTTGTAATTCATATTGATTTGCCCGACAGTATTGAAGCTTACTTTCAGGAAGCCGGAAGAGCCGGCCGCGATGAAAAAAAGGCTTATGCTGTTCTTTTGTATAGTAATTCTGACAAGGTTAAAGCCGAACAAAGAGTTGAAAACAATTTCCCTGAACTTAAAGAAATAAAAAACATTTATCAGGCGTTAGGCAATTTTTTCCAAATAGCTTTTGGAAGTGGAAAAAACCAGGCTTATGATTTTATTATTGGTGATTTTGCAAAAAAATACAATTTCAGTATCCTGAAAATACACAGTGCATTAAAATTTTTACAACGCGAGGGATATATTGAAATTACCGACGAACTTTTTAGTTCGTCAAAAATACATTTTTTAATAGGCAGAGACGATTTATATAAATTCCAAATAGCCAATGCTAAATTCGATGGTTTTATAAAGCTAATTTTACGTT